>MHEO01000033.1:4255-13747 GCA_001803875.1 Nitrospirae bacterium RIFCSPHIGHO2_01_FULL_66_17
GGACGGGTGGTGATGGACATGCTCAACCGGGATCTTCGCCCCAGCCGGATCCTCACGCGCAAATCGTTCGAGAACGCGATCGTGGGCGTGGCCGCGACCGGCGGCTCCACCAATGCCGTCCTGCACCTGCTGGCGATGGCGCGCGAGGCGGGGATTCCGCTCACGATCGACGACTTCGACACGGTGAGCGCGCGCACGCCCTTGATTGCCGATCTCAAACCCGGCGGGCGGTTCGTCGCGGCGGATTTGGACCACGCGGGCGGCATCCCCTTGGTGGCTCAACGTCTGGTGAAGGCCGGCTTGTTGGACGGCACGCAACTGACGCCCACCGGCAAGACGCTGGCCGAGGAGGCCGCCGTTGCCGTCGAAACGCCCGGCCAGGAAGTCGTCCTGCCGATGGCCAAACCGCTCAAGCCCACCGGGGGATTGGTGATCCTCAAGGGCAATCTCGCGCCCGAAGGCTGCGTGGTCAAGGTCGCCGGCCACGAGCGGCTGGTGCACCGCGGCCCCGCGCGCGTGTTCGACCGCGAGGAGGATGCCATGGCCGCCGTGACGAAACGCCAGATCAGCGAGAACGACGTGGTCGTGATCCGCTACGAGGGCCCCAGGGGCGGCCCCGGGATGCGCGAGATGCTGGGCGTGACCGCCGCCCTGGTGGGGGAGGGCCTGGGCAACACCGTGGCGCTCCTCACCGACGGCCGCTTCTCCGGCGCGACCAAGGGCCTGATGGCCGGCCACGTGGCCCCCGAAGCCGCGCTGGGCGGGCCGATCGCCGCCGTGCGCGAGGGCGACCTCATCACGTTCGACATCACGAAGCGCCGCCTCGACGTCGACGTGACGGACGATGAGTTAAAGAATCGCTTGAAGTCATGGAAAGCTCCTGAACCGCGGTACACAACCGGCGTGTTCGCCAAGTACGCCGGCATGGTCAGCTCGGCGTCGGAAGGGGCGGTGACGCGGGTCAAGGCGTAGCGCCTCTCCTGAGGTCGGGGCTGTTCGCGATCGTCGCCCTCCGACTCGGATTTCTTCCCCAGCGATCAATTCCCATGCCGTTCATTCGCCTCGATAACGTCTCGCTCGCCTACGGACCGCGTCCGCTCCTGGAGCGGGCCTCGATGGAGGTTCGCCGAGGCGAGCGCGTGTGTCTGGTGGGGCGCAACGGCGAGGGCAAGTCGTCGCTGCTGCGCATCCTGGGCGGCGAGGTCGTGCCGGATGCGGGCACGGTCTGGGTCAGGCCTGGCACGCGGATCGCCCACCTGGCGCAAGACGTGGCGCAAGACAGCGATGAGACCGTGTTCGACGTGGTGGCGGGTGGACTGGCGGAGGCTGGCCGGTTGCTCTCCGACTACCATCATGTGGCCGCTGAGTTGGCACACACACACACCGCCGCTGGCGTGCAGCGCCTGTCCGACCTGCAACACCAGTTGGAATCCCGCAACGGCTGGGAGTTGGAGCAGCGCGTGCAAGACGTCTTGGCGCGCATCGACCTGGACGGGGAGGCCGCGATGCAGACCCTCTCGGGCGGCCGTCGCCGACGCGCCATGCTCGCGCGCGCGCTGGTGTGCCAGCCCGACGTGTTGCTGCTGGACGAGCCCACCAATCACCTCGACATCGAATCCATCACGTGGCTGGAAAACTTCCTGGCCGGCTACGCGGGCGCGGTGCTGTTCGTGAGTCACGATCGCGCGTTTCTCAAGCGCCTGGCCACGCGCATCGTCGAGTTGGATCGGGGGCAACTCAGCTCGTGGCCCGGCAACTACGACGACTACCTGACCCGCAAAGCCGAGGCGATCGCGGTGGAAGCGCACCACAACGCGCTGTTCGACAAGAAACTGGCGCAGGAGGAAGTGTGGATCCGCCAGGGCGTCAAAGCCCGCCGCACGCGCAACCAGGGCCGCGTGCGCGCGCTGGAAGCGTTACGCGAACAGCGCCGCCAACGCCGGGAGCGAGTGGGGACGGCAAAGCTTACACTCGATGATGCGGAGCGATCCGGGCAACTGGTGTTCGAGGCTGAAGACGTCAACTTTAGCTACGGGGACACCGTGGTGGTTCGGGATCTGACCACGCGCATCATGCGCGGGGATCGGATCGGGCTCATCGGTCCCAATGGCGCGGGCAAGTCCACGCTGATCAAACTCTTGGTGGGCGAACTCGAACCGGACAGCGGCCGCCTGTATCGCGGCACCAATCTGCAGGTCGCGTACTTTGACCAGCAGCGCGCGCAGCTCGACCCCAAGGTCCTGGTCATGGACAGCGTGGGTGCCGAGCACCAGATGGTCACGGTCAACGGCCGGACGCGGCACGTCACGGGCTATTTACAGGACTTTTTGTTTCCCCCGGACCGCCTGCGGTCTCCGGTGAGCACCCTTTCCGGCGGCGAGCGCAACCGCTTGCTGCTGGCTCGGTTGTTCACGCAGCCCGCCAATCTGCTGGTGATGGATGAGCCCACCAACGATCTCGATGTCGAAACCCTGGAGTTGCTGGAGGAAGTGCTGCTCGAGTACCAGGGCACCTTGCTGCTGGTGAGTCACGACCGGGCATTTCTCGATGCTGTGGTCACGAGCACGCTGGTGTTCGAGGGCGGGGGGCGGATCGGGGAGTACGTCGGCGGGTATACCGACTGGCTGCGCTATCAACAGACCAGGCTTGCACCATTGCCCGAATCGCAGCCGCGAGTCCCCACATCAGCCCGGGCGGCCATGCCATCCACTGAGAAGCTGGGCGTAAAATTGAAGAAGCTTTCCTTTAAGAAACAGCGTGAACTCAATGATCTACCAAAGCAAATTGAGTCGCTAGAGGCCGAGCAGGCGCAACTGCACGCCACGATCAGCGGGGCGGCATTCTATCAGCAGCCGGGTGAGGCCGTGACCGCGACGTTGGCGCGCTTGGAGTCGGTGACCGGGGAGCTTGCGGCCTGCTACGCCCGTTGGGAAGCGTTGGAGGCGCAGGCGACGGCGGCGGACGGAGGGGGAGGTTAGGCGGCGACCGGTGTCCCGCCGGACGACTCCGATGCGTCACTGGACAACCGCACCCGGTTGCGCCCGTCGGTTTTGGCTCGATACAGCGATTGATCTGCGCGATCGATCAGCGCCCGCGGGGAGTCTCCGTCGGCCGGAAACGCCGCGATGCCGATACTGATCGTCACCTTGCCGAGCGGTTGCTTGTCGCGGTTCAGAAACGGGTAGGTCTCGACCAGTTGCCGAACATCCTCGGCGACCTTGACCGCAAAATCGGATCGCGTTTCCGGGAGAACGACACAAAACTCCTCGCCTCCATATCTGGCGGCGATATCCGACTTCCGGGCTCGCTCGGCGAGGATGTGGCTGATGGTCTTGAGCACCTCGTCGCCGTCCAGATGGCCGTTGTGGTCGTTGTACTGTTTGAAGTGGTCCACGTCTATCATCAGCAGACAGAGCGGGGAGCCATGTCGCTCCGACCGGCCGACCTCCGCGCGAAGCGCCTCCTGGAGGTAGCGATAATTATAGAGACCGGTGAGCCCGTCGCGGACGGCTAACTCGTGGATCGACCGATTCAGCTGTTCGAGTTCCTCGTTTTTTTGCTTTAAGTTCTCGATCAGGTTGCGGTTCTCGATGACCAACCGAATCTTGTCGATCGTCCGTTTCACGAGCGCGAGCACGGCCTCCAAGTCCTCGAACGGCTTCAACAGGTAATCGTAGGCGCCCAGCCGGAGGGCTTCAACCGCCGTCGCGAACGAGGCATGGCTGGTCATGACGATGACCTCGGTCTGCACACTCATATTCCGGATCAGGCGGATGAGCTCGATCCCGTTCATCCCGCCCATCCGAATGTCCGTCAGCACCACGTGGAATGTCGAGTTCCGGATCCGTTCCAGCGCCTGTTCGCCGCTCTCGGCCGTCTCCACGTAATATCCGGCCTCGCCCAGCAATTCCCCGAGCACGCCGCGCAGGCTGGGCTCGTCATCGACGACCAGCACACGAAACTTGGAAGCCTCTTCCCGGGGGCGCTTAATGTCTAGCATCATTTGGCCTGATGACGATCGTGACCAGTATAGTTCGGATCGTCGGTCTTGTCTCTCCCGGGAATGGCGTCCCCTCAGGCGGCGGCCGCAACACGAGGGCCGCCGGCTTCTGCTGATCCGAGGGCCTCATCGGCCGGGAACGTCAAGACAAATGTGGTTCCTTGCCCCGGTTCGCTCTCGATCCGGATCTCCCCTTTGTGGTCGCGGACGATCCCGTACGTCACCGAAAGCCCCAGGCCGGTTCCCTTCCCCGCCGGTTTTGTGGTGAAAAACGGTTCAAAGATCTTCGGTTGAATCTCCGGCGGGATTCCAGGCCCCGTGTCCGAGACGCGTAATTCCAAGAACCCGTTGCAGACGCGGGTGGCAACCCGGACCGTGCCGCCGTCGGGCTCCAGAGCCTGCTGAGCGTTGATCAGCAAATTCATGAGGACCTGCTGGAGCTGGTTCGCATCACCCCTCATGGCGGGAACCGGCGACAACCGCTTCTCGATGTTGACCCGATGGATCGTCAACTGGTGGTCAACGATGGCGATTCCCTCCTCCACAACCCGGTTCAGATCGACGATCGAGTACTCGGTCGGCTCCTGCCGCGCGAATCGCAACAAGCTCTCAATGATGATCTGACAACGCCGTGCTTCTTTTTCGATGATCGTGAGGTGTGTATAGGTGGTGTCCTCTTTGCCGACCTTTCGCATCGCAAGTTGCGCATACCCTAAAATTCCCGCGAGCGGGTTTTTGACTTCGTGCGCAATGCCGGCACCCAGTTGACCAAACGCCGCCATCTTTGCGGATTGGATCAGCGCGGCCTGGGCCTGTTTGAGGGCGTGCTCCCGCACCTTGAGCTCCGAGGTCATCTGGTTGAATGATTCCGCGAGGCTCCCGATCTCGTCGCGCGAACGGTGAGCAAGCTGGATATCAAAGTCTCCCTTCGCCACCGCGCGCGTCGCCGCCGAGAGACGCTCGATCGACCGGGTAATGAGCCGCGACCATAAGAGCCCCACGACCACCGCGGCCGTTAACAGCAGAAATGCGACGCCGATGAGGTTATTCAGGAGCTCGCGCGCCGTGAGATACGCGGCCGTTTTCGGAATTTGTACGCCGGCCAGCACATTCCCGAATTCCACCCGGGCGAAGCCGCCGATCATCTCCACCCCCTCATGCACGTATTCCTTTGTGAACCCCATGGGCTCCGATCCACCGCCGCTCTCCGGTCCTAGGAGCCATTGCAGGGCGGACTCGGGGATCCAGCTCACCGGCGCGCGACGCGCCACCAGGCCGGGGTCGGTGTGGGCGAGGACCGCGCCGCGGCTGTCGACGACGAATGTCTCGAACGCCACCGACCGACGCGCCAACCGCAGGAGGCTGTCAAGCCGAATGACCGCGGCCGCCACCACCGGGGTTCCCCCGTCGGGGGAGGGGCGCGACACGGCCATCGTCAGCGTGGGCAGCGCGGGCAGGAGCGTGGAGTTCTCGACGAACACCGCCCCGGCTCGGATGCGGTCAACCGGAACCGACCGGTCGCGTCGGAACGCCAAAAACGCCTGTTTGGTCAATCCGGCGACATCGAGCTTGGCCACGTCATACACGGTGACGGGCTCCCGCCCGCCCGCATAGAGTGAGACGGCCACCACGTCGGGGAAATCCTTGAACAGCGCCTTGAGCAAACGCGCCTTCTCGTCGGGATCCACGCGCCGATCCCCCATCAACCGCGCGAAGACGTTGATCCGTTCCTGATACCCCACGAGCAGCGATCGCGTCTCCGCGGCCGTGTGGAGCGCAATCATCGAGGTGAGATCGTGAATATAGGTCTTCTTGTCGGTATGGAACAGGTTCGCCATCGTCAACGTGATGGCGCCCACCACGCTCGTCACGAGGAACATCAGCGCGATCAAAAACTTGACCCGGAGCGGAACCCGAATTCGGGGAAGGAGCGACATCGCACCCATCAAAAATTTGCGTTCACGAGTTCCGAACGATAGGCGACATTGCCCGCTTGGTCCACGGCCTCGACCACGATCACCGTCGACCCCGGCCCTAGCCGCAGGCTGTGTTGGAACGACCCGGCGGCCGTGACCGGAATGCGATGGCCGCCGACGGAGACGCGCGCCCCCGGTTCCGTGCGGCCCGTCAGCGTATACGCGTCCGACCCCCGGGTCTTCGATGGAAAGTGCACGTTCAGCGCGGGGGGGTTACGATCCCGGACGACAATCAAGCGCGCCGGGTTGCTGTACGCGCCCTCGCGGGCGTCGGCGATTCCGCTGACGCGCCAGTAATACGTCCCGTGCTTGAGGTTGTTATGGCGGAACTCCGGCGTCCGCACGCGGGCATCGGAGACCACATCGTCAAAATCGGGGTCGCGGGCGATGACGAGGTGATACCCGTCGACGGGCGCGGGCGCCGTCCAGGCGAACCGGATCTGCTGCGGCTGGTCACGGTAGGAATACGTCCGATCCCGTGCGGGTTCCACGGGCTTCGGTCGCGCCGGCAAGCGCACCGGCGCCGTCGTCTCACCATTCGAGCGCACGGTCGAGACGAAGTCCTCGTTGACCTGGAGCGTCCGACCATTGGCGTCGAGCTCCGCAACGCCGCGATAGACGGCGACGGTGGACGCGTGGTCCTCCGTCATGCTGATCTTGAACTGGGCGCCGGCACGGTCGCGCGTCGCCGACCGAACCCTCACCACGCCGCCCGGGAGCGCCACCTCCACGGCCGCCGTCCTATCGTGCGTACTGACCGTTCCCCGAAGCTCCCCATCAACCATCACAAGCTTCGAAGGCGTCTCCCTCCGCACCGGGTCGGGCTGAACGCGTTGGATCACCACCAGGGAGTTGGGACTCATGTCGAGGACGTTTCCTTCGGTGAACCGGAGGCGGGCCGTCGAGTTGTCGAATGTTTGCACCGCGTCGCGATCGCGGAAACGCTCCCCCGGGCGAACTCCCGACCAGGAAATCTCATCCGCCGCACGGTGCTTCACCGTATTGGTCGTCCGCACGAGCACCGCCGCGACCTCCCCCGCGGCCACCTCTTGACTCGACTTCGGGGATCCCGAGGCATGCGCCGGGTCGCGCGCCGTCGGCTCCGCCATCCCGGCGGCCGGCAGTGGTCCCTCGCGCGTCACAACCTCGCGCAACCCGGGGCCTGCGGGAAACAGGACTCGCAGGAACCCGAGCAAGAGGGCGAAGAACGCCAGCGCGATCCCCACGATCACGACGGCCTCGACGACGCGGTACCGACTGGGAACAACCGACGGAAGTTCCATCGTCACCTCCGCCGTTCAGTGTAGCCTAAAATCGGAAACTGCTCCGGCGGCTGGCCCGGCGCACCGCTTTACTTTTCGACCGCGCGCGGGGTATTGATACAAGGGCTGAATAAGGGGACAAAGGGCTGAATATGGATGCCTCGCTGAGATGGGGCCTAAAGCGAAATGCGAGGCAGGCCTCCAAGCAGTCCATTCTACGTGAAACGTGCCATGGCTGGCACCATGTTGATTGTGCTCCTGGCCTTCGCCGTCTTGAACGGCTTGATGTATCTTTAGCAACCGACCACGACCTTCTTCCCGAGCGCGAGTGAAGACCTCAGGGGGAGCATCATGACCGTCAACGCGCAGTTTCCCAAGGAACAGACCGAAGCAGGTGAATTCAAGCGGCAGGATGATGCGTTTCGCGGGTGGGTGACGGAGGATGGGTCTTCCGGCTATCCCGCGGCGCTGGGCCGCTATCATCTGTACGTGTCGTTGGCCTGTCCCTGGGCGCACCGGACGATCATCGTTCGAAAGCTCAAGAAACTCGATGAGGTGATCGGGATGACGGTCGTGGATCCGATCCGCGACGAACGTGGGTGGGCGTTCCGGCAGGGGCCGGGGCATTCGACCGACCCCATTCAGGGCTTTCGGTTTCTCAGCGAAGCGTATATGGCAACCGATCCGAACTACCGAGGGCGCGTCACGGTTCCCGTCCTGTGGGACACGGTCACCAAGCGCACGGTCAGCAATTCCGACGACGATATCATGCGCATGTTCAATTCCGCGTTCAGTCGCTTCACGGACAGTCAGTTAGACCTCTACCCGGAGGGCCTCCGGGAGGAGATCGACGAGTTGAATGCGTTCATCTATGAGAACGTGAACGACGGGGTGTACCAGGCCGGCTTCGCCACCTCGCAGAAAATCTACGAGCGGGCGGTGCGACGCCTGTTCGACGCCCTCGACACGCTGGAGACGCGCCTGTCGACCCGGCGCTATCTCATGGGCCCACGCATCGTGGAGACGGACTGGCGTCTGTTCGTAACCCTCGTCCGGTTCGATGCTGTGTACCATGGTCACTTCAAGTGCAACATCCGCCGAATCGTCGACTACCCCAACCTGTTCGGCTACCTTAAAGATCTATATCAATACGACGGGATTTCAGACACGGTGAACTTCGATCACATCAAGCGGCACTACTACATGACCCACGATGACATCAATCCCCCCCGCATCGTGCCCCTCGGCCCCGCCCAGGACCTCACCGCACCTCACGGACGCGGCCACCTGAGCGGTCAAGAGAAGTAACGGGTGACGGATGGATTGTCGCCTCCCGCTTGCCCGTTTCTGGGTCTCCGGGAATACTTGGATCCGGAGAACATGCCCACCCATCGTGGTGAGAAGGAGAGCCGATGAACGCACCCTGTCGCAATGCTCAGGTCACCATCTGGGGATCAGTGATGTTCAGCGTGTTCGCGCTTGGATGCGCGCACACGATCGTCGTGGAAATTCCACCGCGAATCGATCTGCACGCGTATCAGACGATCGGCATCGTGGAGTTTTCGTCCAATTCCACGGCGAAACTCAATCAATTCGCGACACAGAAATTCATGAGCGTGATCCAGAGCGCCCAGCCCCCGGTGCGTTTTCTGGAATTGGGACCGGAGGAACTGGTATTGAAATCCGTCGACCGCCAAAAACTCGATCCGGACGCGATGAAGGCCCTCGGGAAAAAACACGGGGTGAGCACGATTTTCACCGGGACCTATGAGATCTCGAACGTGAAACCCAAGGTGAGGCTCGGGGAGGATCTCTCGTCCGTCAGCGCGTCGGCGAACGTGAACGTTTCCATGATCTCCAAACACTGGGACACGGGGACCGGGGCGACGGTCTGGACCAATTCGCGTCAGGGACAATGGCCGGTGGCGAGTGTTCAGAAGGATACGAGAAACCCCGTCTCGTTCAGCCTGAGCATTCCCGACGATCAGTATGAGCAGTTCATCGGGAAGCTCGTCTACGCGCTGACCAATGATTTTCGGCCTCACTATGAAAAACGAAAAGTTCCCAAACAGTAGCAGGGTGAAACGGGTTGGCCCGCTGACGCTCACTCTCCTGAAACGATATAAGAGCCTCGCCACGAAAACAGGGCGGCTTGAACTGGGTCTGTTTCTCGTCGAGGGGATCAGGGCCATCCGGCAGATCATGACGAGCCATCCGGATGAGATTGTCGAGGTGATCGCCACCGAGGAACACC
>MHEO01000033.1:13756-41086 GCA_001803875.1 Nitrospirae bacterium RIFCSPHIGHO2_01_FULL_66_17
ATGGTCAGTATCCCGTCCGGGTCGCCACCCGGAGGCAGTTCGAGTCGATCTGTTTGACCAAGACCCCGCAGGGCGCGATGGCCGTTGTGCGCCAGCCGGCGGGCATCTATACCGATCGCCTTCCGAACACGGTCGGCCACCATATCCTGCTGCTCGAAGATCTCCAGGATCCCGGGAATGTCGGAACGCTCATCCGAACCGCCACCGCCTTCGGGTACTCGGGGGTCATTCTGAGCGATCACTGCGCCGATCCGCTCTCCCCCAAGAGCGTGCAGGCGGCCGCCGGAACCATGTTGTCCGTTTGGATGAGACGGACCGGGGGATATCTCGATCTCGTCAAGGCGCTGAAGGACCGGGGATATCTCGTCGTGTCGGCCGATGTGAACGGCGATGAGGAACCGTCCATCGTGTGCCGCAGGGAGCCACTGGTGCTGGCGCTGGGGAATGAAGCCGCCGGCCCGTCGCCATCACTGATCGGGATCTCCGATCATCGATTCAAGATCCCCATTCGCCGCGATCATGCGGAGTCGTTGAATGTCGCGACGTGCGGGGCCATCGGGATGTACGTGAGCTCGATTCCGGTTCGCTCACCTTGACTGCCGAGCCATGAATCACGTATCATCGAACCACTTTGGTCGCTCGAACCCGCACAACGCGCTCGTGACACCTTTCGTCCCATTCCATGACCTGAACGCCTAGGAGCTTTTCCTCCCGGAGTTCCATCCCGTCTCACGAGCGCCCATGCCCGCCCCAACCACCCAGAGTGTGAATGAACTGCGCGCCGCGACCGAGCGACGACGGACGTTCGCCATCATCAGTCATCCGGACGCGGGGAAAACGACGGTCACAGAGAAACTTCTGCTGTACTCGGGCATGATCCGGACCGCCGGAATGGTCGGCCGGCGAAAGGGAGGCACGCTCGCGACGTCCGATTGGATGGGCATGGAGCAGGAGCGCGGGATTTCCATCACGGCCTCGGCCATGCAATTCGCCTACAAGCACACCGTCATCAACGTCCTGGACACCCCGGGACATCAGGACTTTTGCGAGGACACGTATCGGACCCTCACCGCCGCCGACAGCGCCATCATGGTCATCGACGCGGCCAAGGGTGTCGAGCTCCAAACACGCAAGCTGTTCGAGGTGTGTCGGCTGCGCAAGATCCCCGTGCTCACGCTGATCAACAAGATGGACCTCCATGGCCGTCCGCCCCTGGAACTCATGGCCGAGGTCGAAGCGGTCCTGGGCATCGAGGCCAGCGCGGTGAATTGGCCGGTGGGTTCGGGCAGAGAGTTCGTGGGGGTCGTCGACCGCTCGACCAGCACCTTGCTGCATTTCACCAAGGCGGGCGTCGGGGGTGCCGCCAGGGCCGAGCTACGACGAATCCCGTTCGACTCACCCGAGATCGAGTTGCTCGTCTCACACGAGCTGCTTGAGCAGGCCCGCCACGACCTGGAACTCCTGGAGGTGGCCGGCAACCCCTTTTCCCGCGAGCGCTTTCTGTTGGGTGAGGTCACCCCGGTCTTCTTTGCGTCGGCGCTGACGAACTTCGGGATCGAGAACTTCTTCGATGCGTTCGTGGACCTCGCACCGCCCCCGGGCGCCCGCCCCGCGGATGGGGCCGACGGCGCCGAAATCTGCGTGGACCCGATCACGACACCGTTCAGCGCGTACGTCTTCAAGCTCCAGGCGAATATGAACCCGCGCCACCGTGACAGCACGGCCTTTCTCCGGGTCTGTTCGGGGCGATTCACACGCGACATGATTGTCAAACACCACCGCCTGGGGACCGCGGTCCGGCTCTCGCGGCCACACAGCCTGGTGGCGCAGGAACGCACCACGGTCGACGAGGCCTATCCCGGAGATATCGTGGGCGTCGTCAATCCCGGGCAGTTTTCGATCGGGGACACGATCTCGTTGACCGACGGCTTCCATTTCAAACCCCTGCCGCAGTTCCAGCCCGAGGTGTTCGGACGCATCTATCCACGGGATGTCGGCAAGCGAAAGGCGTTCGACAAGGGCCTGCGCCAGATGGCCCAGGAGGGAACCGTCCAGATCCTCCGGAGCCTGACCGAGACCGACTCGTACATCGCCGCCGTCGGGCCCCTGCAGTTCGACGTGCTCCAGTATCGTCTCAAGAATGAATACGGCGTGGAGACGACCCTCGAATCGCTCCCGTTCCAGTGCAGCGCGTGGCTCGATGGCGACCCCGAGACGTTCAAGCTCCCCTACACATCGATCGTGGTGAAGGACCGCCTCAACCGCGCCATGGTCCTCTTTCCCAACGTCCTTGCCAAGACCTACGCGCAGGAACGCAATCCTGATCACATCCTTCTCTCTCTAGGCTAGGAGCGTCATGAGCGGACAACCTAAGACTCAAAACATGGCCGTGTTCTGCGATTTCGAGAACGTCGCGCTGGGCGTGCGCGACGCGAAGAATGCCGAGTTCGATATTCGGAAGGTGTTGGAGCGCTTGCTTCTCAAAGGGAACATCGTCGTCAAGAAAGCCTACTGCGACTGGGAGCGTTACAAGGAATTCAAGAAGGTCATGCACGAGGCGGCATTCGAGTTGATCGAGATCCCGCATGTGCGCCAGTCCGGCAAAAACTCGGCCGACATCCGCATGGTCGTCGATGCGCTGGACCTCTGCTACACCAAGGCGCACGTCGACACCTTCGTGGTCATCAGCGGCGATTCCGATTTCTCGGCGCTGGTCAGCAAGCTGCGCGAGAACAACAAGGTCGTGATCGGAGTCGGCGTGAAGCAATCCACCTCGGACCTGCTCATTTCCAACTGCGACGAGTTCATCTTTTACGACGACCTGGTGCGCGAAGCCGGACGGCAGCGCCGGGGTACCCGCAAGACCGTCGCCGCCAAGGCGGTGCGCAAGGCAGGTCCCCAGGACGAGGATGAGAAAAAACAGGCGGGGCTCGACCTGGTGCTGGAAACCGTGGCCGACCTGTTTGAAGAGCGCGGCGAAGAGGAGAAGGTCTGGGGATCGATGATCAAGCAGGCGCTGAAACGGCGCAACCCCGGCTTCAACGAAACCTATCACGGGTTTCGCACCTTCGGTGAGTTGCTCGAGGAAGCGCAGGCGCGCCACTTGCTGGAGCTGGAGTACGACGAGAAGTCGGGGGGCTACATCATCAAGAGCTTCGCGCACGAGGAGTAGCGCCTGCGGCCGATGCGGAGAACTTAAACGATCGAGGTTGAGGTTAGGGCGACGGGGTGAGGATGGGCACCGTGACGGCGGAGGCCGGCGGATGGGGGAACTCGTTGATGGTAAAATTCGACGGCCAGATAAACTCGTAGGAGACGTCGCCAAAGGGCTTCGGGGCAGGGTGGTTGCAATTGAGGCACGAGAGCAAGAGCCCCCCCTCCACCACTTGGGTGAGGAGGAAGGAAAATTCTTGTTCCCGGCCGACCCCGGACTCGAGGCACTCCTCGCCGCAGGGTTGGGTGTCTAGGAACTCAAACGGCTCCGCCAGCTTGTTGGGATCCAGGAGCGGAAACCCTCCGGCGTCCAGAACCACGTTTCCGCTGCCATCCCTCATGAGCGCCTTGCCCCAGAACGGGTCTACGGTGGGATTCGAGTTGCCGTCGCAGATCGCTCCCGTCGCCAGGCACTCCGCGGTGAGGGGGATTTGGGTGAGAACCGAACCCACAAGTTCCTGACCGAATCCTCTGCGCCGGGCTTGCGCGGTGTGTTGGATGAGAAAGTTGTAGTTGTAGGTATCAAGAACCGTTGAAGGGACGGTCGGATTGGGGTCGACATCGACCTGGGCGAGCCTCCACTCGTTCTGATAGACCGCATCTTCGAGGGGAAGGTCCTTGCCGAAGCCGTACCTCACCGTCCAGCTTTGGGTGAAGTCCTGTTCGTCCGGCGTCAGGGCGGCGACGTACTTGGTCGTGATCTGGTCGATCCATGTGCTGCGCACGGCGTGCTCGTCCAACAGCGGATCGGGCGAGGTGCTGGCAAGCGACGTGAGCGGCGAGGAGGCCACCCACCACAGGCAGTTGTCCAGCGCCCGCTGCGCGCGGACGGGGTCGCCCAGACCGGTGAAGCGGTCCGGATCGCAGCGGCCCCAGATGCTCGGGTCTCGATCGGGCCGTGTCAAGGGGTCGGTGATCACACCGTTGGTGCACGCCGGGTTGGCCACGTCGCCGTCGCACTCGCCGTCCGGCGCTTCGGACGCGTCGCCGAGCGCGACCCTGACCCTCATCCGTGTGATGCCTGGCGGGGAGACGTTGCCCACGACGAGGCTCAAGTCGGCGAGGTCGCGATTGAGCGACGTGACCCCCCACGCAAACTGGTCGGCGAAGATTCGATCCTCCTGCCCATCTCCGGTGAGGTCGAACGGTTCCACGTCGCCCCGCAAGAGGTTTCCGCACCACGGGCGGTTGCAGGAATCGGGGATCCAGCTTTTCCCGATGTCGGTCTCGACCGTCGTTGTCGGCAGGCCGGTGACCGTCGAGACGCCTCCAGTCACGGCGGCCTCGCGGAGGTCGCTCCATCGACTGCCGTTATAGAAGCCGTCGGCCCAATCGGCGAGCGCGGCGGATGCCCGCGTCGCGCAGTTGCCACCCGTTGTTCCGGGAAACGTGGTACAGCTTCCGGGGGGCGCGGCGAAGAGAACGCCCGACACGCCCTGACCGTCGGAGTCGTTGACGGTGAAGATGTTCGCGGCGTGGAGAGGGACGGCAGGAACCAGCAGAAGCCATATGAGGAGCGGGGACCACGTCTCGACCGGCGCCTGGCATGCTTGCTCGCGCGTCCATTGAGGAGGCCGTAACGTGTTGCGGTCGGCGAGCAAGCCTCGTCCCCCCATTTTCCAAAGATGCAGCAAGATCCGTGCTCATCAGGCCACTCTCTTGTGCTTGGTGGACCACCGTCGCGCCACAAGACACAACACCATGATTAGAAATATAAATCTCTATGGTTTGGATGGTTTGTCAGAGACATACCGATGGCCTGATGAATCTTTCGAACGGTCCTGAACATTTCCCTAAAATCCCGAAAGACCGCAGGGAGGCTGGAGATTTGGATAAAGAATTTCCTCAAGCGCTTACGGCAATGAGCAAAGGGACCGGGGGGGAATTGGGGGTGGTGCTGGGATGATGTGCCGTGACGTGAGGCGGCAGGGGCGGGTTTGAAACCCGCCCTACTCGGAGGACCAGTTCAGCTTGAGGGTCTTTAGGAAGTGGTCGTCGAACGCCGCGCCGCTGAGGGGCTGGTCTTCGATCTGGAGCGGGTCGTCTTTTCGGCGGAGGATGCGGGTAAAGAGCGCGAACAGCAGATCGATCTGATACCCCTCTCCCTCGATGTCCCTGAGAGCGCCTTTGACGTCGCCGCTGTCCGAGAGCGCGGCGTTGACGCGGTGGGAGAGTTCCCTGACGAGCCGCTTAATTTTCTCCTTTTCCTCGGGGCTCATGGCGACCTCCGCGATGCTTTTCAGCTTATCCGATGCGCCTTCCCTGTCAAGACGAGGACCGTTGATCTTGCTTTTGACAATTGCGCGCGGACTTCATTATAATTGAGCGTTTTTGCACGCCTTGGAGCCCCGTTGCTTGAAACCATTCGAAATTTTTCGATTATCGCGCATATCGATCATGGAAAATCGACGTTGGCCGATCGCCTCCTTGAGTACACCGGCGCGCTGACTTCGCGGGAGTTGCGCGAGCAGGTTCTGGACGACATGGACCTGGAGCGCGAGCGCGGCATCACCATCAAGGCGCACGCCGTGCGGCTCCATCATCGCGCCGCGGACGGTCGAGACTACGTCTTCAACCTGATCGACACGCCCGGCCACGTCGATTTCACCTACGAAGTCTCCCGCAGCCTGGCCGCCTGCGAGGGCGCGCTCCTTGTGGTCGACGCCTCGCAGGGGGTCGAGGCCCAGACGATCGCCAACGCCCAACTGGCCGTCGCGCACAACCTGGCGATCGTCCCGGTCATCAATAAGATCGACCTGCCCAACGCCGACGTCGACAAGGTGAAGCGCGAACTGGAGGACGTGCTGGCCATCGACGGGAGCGAGGCGATCCTCGCGAGCGCCAAGGAGGGCATCGGCATCGCCGAGATCCTGGAAGCCATCGTCCGGCGCATCCCGCCGCCCTCCGGCGACCCCGAGGCGCCGCTGAAGGCGCTGATCTTCGATTCGTGGTTCGACAACTACCAGGGCGCCGTGATCCTGGCCCGCCTGATGGACGGGCGCGTGCGGGCCGGCATGAAGATTACGTTGATGGCGACGGGGAAGTCGTTCGAGGTGAACTCGGTGGGCGTGTTCACGCCCAAGCGCGTGGAGGCGGCGGAGCTCAGCGCCGGCGAGGCGGGCTACATCATCGCCGGGATCAGGAACGTCAAGGACGCGAAGACCGGCGACACGGTGACCGAGACGGCGCGACCGACCTCGACGCCGTGCCCGGGCTACGCCGACGTGAAGCCGATGGTGTTCTGCGGGCTGTACAGCATCGACAGCGCCGAGTACGAGGCGTTGCGCGACGCCCTGGAAAAGCTCCAGCTCAACGACGCCTCGTTCACGTTCGAGCCGGAAACGTCGCTCGCTCTGGGGTTCGGATTCCGGTGCGGGTTTTTGGGCCTCCTGCACATGGAGATCGTGCGCGAGCGGCTGGAGCGGGAGTACCGTCTCGCGTTGATCAGCACCGCCCCCACGGTGGTGTACCGGGTGACGACCGCCAAGGGCGAGGTCCGGCACATCGAGAATCCGGCGAAGCTCCCGGACGTCCAGCAGATCGTGTCGTTCGAGGAACCGATCATCCGCGCCACGATCATCACGCCGGAACCGTACCTCGGGGCGCTGCTGCGCCTCTGCGAGGAGCGCCGCGGGCGGCAGATCGAGCTGAAATATCTGGACGTCCATCGCCTGATGCTGACGTATCATTTGCCCTTGAACGAGGTGATCCTCGACTTCTACGATCGGCTCAAGTCCATCAGCAAGGGGTACGCGTCGTTCGACTACGAACTCGTCGGATACGAGGCGAGCGACCTGGTCAAGGTGGATATTTTGCTGAACGGCGAGACAGTCGACGCGCTCTCGTGCATCATCCACCGCGACAAGGCGCCGATCCGCGGCCGGCAGTTGGCGGAAAAGATGCAGGAGATGATTCCACGGCAAATGTTCGAAATCGCCATCCAGGCGGCGATCGGCAGCCGCGTCATCGCGCGCGAGACCGTGCGGGCGATGAAAAAAAACGTGACGGCCAAGTGTTACGGGGGAGACATCACCCGGAAAAGGAAATTATGGGAAAAGCAGAAGGAAGGCAAGAAACGCATGAAACAGGTGGGGCGGGTGGAGATCCCTCAGGAGGCGTTTCTCGCGCTCTTGAAGGTGAAGGACTGATCCCCGGGATGGGGGTCGGGAAAAAATCCGCCGTCCGGGAGTACGCCGAGGCGTTCGCGCTGGCCATCGTGCTCGCGCTGACGATCAGGACGTTCATCGTGCAGGCCTTCAAGATCCCATCCGGCTCCATGATCCCGACGCTCTCGATCGGGGATCACATCCTCGTGAATAAATTTATTTACGGGATCAAGCTCCCGTTCACCGACGTGATCCTCATTCCGATCTCCGCCCCCACGCGCGGCGACATCGTCGTCTTCAAGTATCCGGAGGACGAGAGCAAGGATTTCATCAAGCGCGTCGTGGGCACGCCGGGCGATGTCATTGAGGTCCGCAACAAGGAGGTGTACGTCAACCACGCGCGCCTGGACGACACATACGCCCAGCACACCGACCGCGAAATCCACATCGACCGGCGCGACAACTTCGGCCCCGTCACGGTGCCGCCGGACGCCTATTTCGTCATGGGCGACAACCGTGACCAGAGCCTGGACAGCCGATTCTGGGGATTCGTCAAGGCCAAGAAGATCCGCGGTCAGGCATTCCTGATCTACTGGTCGTGGGACGGCGCCGACACCTGGGTCCGCTGGAACCGCATCGGAAAAGTGATCAGGTGATTCCGACGGCGGGGTTGTGATACCCTAGCTCGTCGCTTCGCCCGACCCCTTCACCTGGAGACGCAACGTGTCGACGGTGTCGCAGCGCTTACACGCCCATCTCGCACGGTTCGCCGACGCGCGCGTGCTCGTTCTCGGCGACCTGATGCTGGACCACTACGTGTGGGGCCGCGTCCAGCGCATCTCCCCCGAAGCCCCGGTTCCGGTGGTGGACGTCACGTCGGAGTCGGTGATGCTGGGGGGCGCCGGCAACGTGTTCCTGAACCTGGCGTCGCTCGGAGCCCGCGTGCATCTCTGCGGGGTGGTCGGGCAGGACGCCGCCGGCGAGGCGCTGCTCGACATGCTCCGGCGGCGCGGCGTATCCGGCGACGGGATCGTCGCCGAGGCGGGGCGGGCGACCACGCAGAAGACCCGCGTGATCGCCCACCAGCAGCAGGTCGTGCGGTTCGACCGAGAGCACCGGGGCGCGATCGCGCCGAAGACCCTGTCCGCGCTCGCCGAGTACGTCGACGGCCACCTTCGGGACGCGCACTGCCTGGTGGTGTCGGACTACGCCAAGGGCGTGATCTCCCACGAGCTGATGACCCGGGTGATCGCGTCCGCCGCGCGCCGGGGCGTCACGATCATGGTGGACCCCAAGGTCGCGCACATGCCGTTCTACCGCGGCGTCCAGGTGGTGACGCCCAATCATTTGGAGGCCGCGATGTCGGCCGGCGTCGACATCGTGGACGACGAGAGCCTGCACCGCGCCGGGCGGATCCTGCTCGAACGGCTGGACGCGAAGGCCGTGTTGATCACGCGCGGCGAGCACGGGATGAGCCTGTTCGAGGCCGACGGCGCGGTCACGCACATCCCGACGGTAGCCAGGCAGGTGTTCGACGTCACGGGCGCGGGCGACACCGTGATCGCGACGCTCGCCGCCGCGCGGGCGGTCGGGGCGTCGCTGACCGACGCCGCCATGCTGGCCAATGGCGCGGCGGGGTTCGTGGTCGGCATCGTCGGCACCGCGACGATCACGCCGGAGGCCCTGCACCGCCAGATCGACGAGTGCCTCGCGGAGGGATCCGCATGAGGGTGCTGCTCGTGATTCCGGCGCGGTACGCCTCCACGCGCCTGCCGGCCAAGCCGCTGGTCGACATCGGGGGCAAACCGATGATCCAGCGCGTGTGGGAGCAAGGGCGCCTGGCGAAGGGCGTGGCCGACGTGGTGGTGGCCACCGACGACGCGCGGATCGCCGACGTCGTGGCGCGGTTCGGGGGAACCGCCGTGCTGACCTCGCCCGGGCACGCGACCGGCACCGACCGCATCGCCGAGGTCGCGTCGGCCCATCCCGCCGACGTGTACGTCAACCTCCAGGGCGATCTGCCCTTCGCGCCGCCCTCGATGATCGAGGCGCTTGTCGGCGCCTTCGGCGATCCCTCGGTCCGCATGGCCACGCTCGCGCGGGAGATCACCGATCCCGCCGATGTCTACAGTCCCCACGTCGTCAAGGTGGTGACGGACCGGCGGGGCGATGCGCTCTATTTCTCGCGCGCGCCCATCCCGCACGTACGGGACCGCGTCGATCGGGGAAACGGGGAGACCCTCCCGCCGGGGACGTATTATCAACATTTCGGCCTGTACGGCTATCGGCGCGACCTCCTGATGGAGTTCACGCGGTGGCCGGAAGGGCGGTTGGAATCGCTGGAAAAACTGGAGCAGCTTCGGGCGCTCGAGCACGGCTGCCCGATTCGAGTCGTGCTGACGAAGGAGCGCACAGAGGAGGTCAACACGCCGGAGGATCTGGAGCGCGTGCGGGCCGCGCTGGCCGGAGCCGTCGCCTCCGAGGCCGCGACGCGGGGCAGGGGCCAATGACCGGGGAACGCGCTATGACCAAGTATCTCTTCGTCACCGGCGGGGTGGTGTCGTCGCTGGGCAAGGGGCTCGCCTCCGCGTCGATCGGCAACCTGCTCGAAAGCCGCGGCCTGAAGGTCACGTTTCTCAAGCTGGATCCGTACATCAACGTCGATCCCGGCACGATGAACCCCTATCAGCACGGGGAGGTCTTCGTCACCGAGGACGGCACGGAGACCGACCTCGACCTGGGCCACTACGAGCGATTCACGTCCGTCACCACCGGCCGCTGCAACAACCACACGACGGGGAAGATCTACTACAACGTCATCCAGAAGGAGCGCCGGGGCGACTACTTGGGGGGGACCGTGCAGGTCGTGCCCCACATCACCGACGAGATCAAGCGGACCATCACCGCGCTGGCCGACGAGGTGGACGTGGTGATCGTCGAGATCGGGGGCACGGTCGGCGACATCGAGAGCCTGCCGTTTTTGGAGGCGATCCGGCAGTTTCCGTTCGACGTGGGCCGCGAGAACGTCCTCTACGTCCACCTGACCCTCATCCCGTACGTGAATGCCTCGGGCGAACTGAAGACCAAGCCCACGCAGCACAGCGTCAACAAGCTCCGCGAGATCGGCATTCAGCCGCACATCCTGCTCTGCCGAAGCGACCGCGTGCTGCCTGCCGAGCTCAAGGCCAAGATCGCGCTCTTCTGCAACGTGGATCGCGACGCGGTGATCTCGGCGCAGGACGTCGAGACGATCTACGAGGTGCCGCTGGTCTTCCACCAGCAGGGACTCGACGAACTCATCGCGCGCCACCTCAACCTGCCATCGATGCCCGCCCAGCTTGCCGACTGGGAGGCGCTGGTCGATCGCATCAAGCACCCCAAGCACACCGTCCACATCGCACTCATCGGGAAATACCTCGGCTTGAAGGATTCGTACAAGAGCCTGTCCGAGGCCCTGCACCACGGGGGCATCGCGCACACCGCGAAGGTGGACATCGCCTGGATCGACTCGGAAACGCTGGAGAGCGACGGCCCCGAGCACCGGCTCGCGGGCGTGGACGGCGTGCTGGTCGCACCGGGATTCGGCCATCGTGGCATCGAGGGCAAGATCGAGGCGATTCGCTACGCCCGTGAGCGGCGGATCCCGTTCCTCGGCATCTGCCTGGGCATGCAGTGCGCGGTGATCGAATACGGCCGTCACGTGCTCGGGTTGAAAGACGCCAACAGCACCGAGTTCGCGTCGCCGCCGGACCCCGTGATCGACCTGATGGCCGAACAGCACGAGGTGGAGGCCAAGGGGGGCACGATGCGCCTCGGCGCGTATCCGTGCCGGGTCAACAAGGGCAGTCGCGCCTACGAGGCGTACGGGCGGGAGGACGTCACGGAGCGCCACCGCCACCGCTACGAGTTCAACAACGCGTACCGCGAACGGTATGTGCGCGCCGGCATGGCGTTCAGCGGGATCTACCCCCAGCGCAACCTGGTGGAGATCGTCGAGCTGCCCGACCATCCCTGGTTCGTGGGCGTGCAGTTTCATCCCGAGTTTCGATCGCGGCCGCGCACGCCCCATCCGCTGTTCGCCGCGTTCATCGGCGCGGCGCTGCATCGGCGGGGAGGGTGAGGGGAGGAATCGGATGACCACACACGAGGTGACCATCGACGGTCTGGTCCTCGGCCAGGAGCATCCGCTCTTCGTGATCGCCGGCCCCTGCGTCATCGAGAACGAGACCCTGTGCCTGCGGGTGGCCGAACGCCTTCAGATCATCACGTCGGCGCTGGGGATCCCGTTTATCTTCAAATCGTCGTACGACAAGGCCAACCGGACGTCCGGTGCGTCGTTTCGAGGTCTCGGTCTGGACGAGGGGCTCCGCATTTTGCGGAAGGTCAACGAGGAGATCGGCGTTCCCGTGCTGTCGGACGTGCACTCCATTGAGGAGGTGCAGCCGGCCGCCGAGGTGCTGGACGTCCTGCAGATCCCGGCTTTTCTGTGCCGCCAGACCGATCTCGTGCTCGCGGCAATGCGCACGGGCAAGGTGGTCAACATCAAGAAGGGGCAGTTCCTCGCGCCGTGGGACATGAAGCAGGTCGTCGACAAGGCGACGTCGACGGGCAGTCACCGCATCCTCCTGACCGAGCGCGGGTCGTGTTTCGGCTACAATAACCTGGTCTCGGATTTCCGGAGCCTGCCGATCATGCGCCAATGGGGCTACCCGGTCGTGTTCGACGCGACCCACAGCGTGCAGTTGCCGGGCGGGGCGGGGAACGCGTCGAGCGGCCAGCGCGAGTTCGTCGCCCCGCTCGCGAGGGCCGCCGTCGCGGTCGGCTGCGACGGACTCTTCATGGAAGTGCACCCCGATCCCGACCGCGCGCCATCGGACGGTCCCAACATGGTGCCGCTCGATCAGGTCGAGGACCTGCTCCGCCAGCTGGTGCGGATCCGGGAGACGGTCGAATCGCGCGGCCCAGCCTCCATCAAGGCCCGATGACCCTCAAGCGCGGCCGCCAGGTGTTGGAGATCGAGGCGAACGCGATCCTCGCGCTCATCGACCGTTTGGATCAGCGATTCGAGCAGGCGGTAGCGCTGCTCGATCGGTGCCAGGGCCGCGTGGTCGTAACCGGCATGGGGAAATCGGGGATCATCGGCCGCAAGATCGCCGCCACGCTCGCGAGCATCGGCGTGCCGTCGGTCTTCCTGCATCCCGCCGAGGGGATCCACGGCGACCTCGGCATGGTGTCGCGCGGCGACCTCGTCATCGCCCTCTCCAACAGCGGCGAGACCGAAGAGATCCTGAAGATTCTCCCCGCGATCAAGCGGCTCGGCGTGCCGATGATCAGCCTGACCGGCAACGTCGAGTCGATGCTGGCCAAGAACAGCGACGTGGTGCTCGATGTCAGCGTGAAGGAAGAGGCCTGCCCGCTGGACCTCGCGCCCACCGCCAGCACGACGGCGACCCTGGCGCTGGGCGACGCGCTGGCGATGGCGCTGCTCGAACACAAGGGCGTCAAGCCCGAGGATTTCGCCCGCTATCATCCCGGCGGCGCGTTGGGCAAGCGCCTGCTCCTCACGGTCGAAGAGGTTATGCACGGCGACAAGGCGATCCCCACGGTGAGCCCGACCGCGCCGCTCCGGGACGTGATCGTCGAGATCAGCTCGAAAAAACTCGGCGTGACGACGATCGTCGACGACTCCGGTCGCTTGCGCGGCGTGATCACCGACGGCGACCTCCGACGCCTGTTGGGGAAGGGCGGCGACGACCTGCTCGATCGCCCGGCCGAAGCCGTGATGTCGCCCCATCCCAAGGTGATCTCCCGAACCGCCCTGGCCGCGGAGGCCGTGGGGCTGATGGAACGCCATTCGATCACGGTCTTGATCGTCACCGACGCCGAACAGCGGGTCGAGGGCGTGGTCCATCTTCACGACCTCTTAAAAGCCGGTGTCGTCTAGGGACGATCGTGCCGATGTCCGCACAACAACTTCTCAAGCGGGCGCGGGGCGTTGCATTTCTGCTCCTGGACGTCGACGGCGTCCTGACCGACGGGAAGGTGACGTTCACCAGCGATGGCCACGAGGTGAAGTCGTTCGACATTCAGGACGGCCACGGCCTCAAGCAGCTCGCCCGCGCCGGGGTCGGCATCGGCCTGCTGAGCGGGCGGAACTCGCCGATCGTGGATCGGCGCGCCAAGGAATTGGCGATCGACGAGGTGCACCAGGGGATCGCCGACAAGCTGCCGATTTACGAGGCGCTAATCGCGCGCCGTGGTCTCCGCGATCAGGACGTGGCGTACGTGGGGGATGACGCGCCCGACCTCCCGATTCTCAAGCGGGTCGGCCTCGCGGTCGCCGTCCGGAACGCGCACGCAACCGTGAAGCGGTCGGCGCACCACGTCACCGCGAAACGAGGCGGGGAGGGTGCCGTGCGCGAGATCACCGACCTCCTGCTCCGAGCCCGGGGGCTGACGCCGCGATGAGGACCGGTCAACGGATGATTCGCCGCGCGATCGTCTGGGCGGTTGCGATCCTCCAGTCGCTGGCAAGCGTGTTGCCCTGGCGCCTGGGCGTCGCCCTGGGCGGATGGGTTGGCTGGATGGCCTTTGCCGCGCTTCCGGGCGCGAGACGCCGGGCGCTGGCGCATGTGGCCGTCGCGTTTCCGGACGGCGGGGGTGAAACCCATCATCGCGCGATCGCCCGCCGATCCTTCGTGAATCTGGGCCGGAGCGCGTTCGAAGTGCTCATGCTGTCGCGGCGATCCCATCCGCCCATCGAACGGCTGTGCGCCGTCGAGGGCGAGGAGCGGCTGAAGGCGGCGCTCGCCGCCGGCCGGGGCGTGATCTTCCTCACGGGTCACTTCGGCAACTGGGAATTGATGGCCGCCCTGGTGACGCGGCGCGGTTATCCCGCGTCGGTCGTGGCGACGCCGGTCTACGACCCGCGCCTGGATCGCCTGCTGGTCGACGCGCGGGCCCGCCACGGCGTGCACACGATCAGCCGCGGCAGCCCGTCGGCCGCCCGTCACCTGCTCTCCGGTCTCCGCCGCAACGCCATCCTGGGGATGCTCATCGATCAGGACACCGACGTCGACGGCGTGTTCGTGCCGTTCTTCGGCCGCCCCGCCTACACCCCGTCCGGCCCCGCCGCGCTGGCGTTGAAGACCGGCGCGGCCGTGATCTTCGGGTTCATCCTCCGCGAGGGGGCCTCCCGCCATCGGCTGATCCTGCAGGGCCCGATCGAGTTGATCCGCACCGGCGATCCCGCCCGCGACATCCGGGAGAACACCGCGCGCTTCACGCGCGAGATCGAACAATGGATCCGGTCGCACCCGGATCACTGGGTGTGGATGCACAACCGCTGGAAGCGGCAACCACCGGCCGGGGACCGCCAGGCGTTCGCCGAGTCCGCGGGCCCGAGTTCCGCCGCGCTCCCGTCGCTGGCGTCATGAACCTTCCCAACCTGCTCACGTTGCTGCGACTGGCTCTGATCCCGGTCCTGGTCGCCGTCCTGGATGTCGGGACGTCCCCCGGGCTCGCCGTCGGCGCGGCCGCGATCTTCGCGGCGGCGGCGTTCACGGACTGGCTCGACGGCTACGTGGCGAGGCGTCGCAAAGAAGTGACCGACCTGGGCAAGCTGCTCGATCCCATCGCCGACAAACTGCTCATCCTCGCGGCGCTCGTGATGCTGGTCGAAGCCGGTCGCGCCCCCGGCTGGCTGGTCATTCTCATCCTGGCGCGGGAGTTCGCCGTCACGGGCCTCCGCGCCGTGGCCGCGGCGGGCGGACGCGTGCTCGCCGCGGAAAGCCTGGGCAAACTGAAAATGGTCGCGCAGACGATCGCCGTCCTGGTCTTGATCCTCGAACCCGCACTGCCGGCCTGGGCGCACACGCTCGGTTTCGGTCTGCTTCTCGCCGCCACCGCGCTGGCGATCCTCTCGGCGAGTCGTTACGCCATCCAGTACGGCCGCTCGCTGGGCCCCGCGGCCGCGCGGTGAGGGACGTCCCATGGCGTCTCCGCTGATCGGCTTGGCGATCGTCGCGACCGCGTATATCATTGGCACGATCCCCTTCGGGCTGGTGTTCGCTCGCTGGACCGGGGCGCCGGATCCGCGGACGACGGGGAGTGGAAATATCGGGTGCACCAACGTCTTGCGGGTTGCGGGGACACGAGCCGCGGCCTTCACCCTCTTCATGGATGCGTTGAAGGGCGCGCTGCCCGTGTGGACGGCGGGGATGCTCATGGAGGGATCGAGCGGGTGGATTCAAGCTTCCGGCATCGCCGCCGTCGCCGGCCACGTCTTTCCGGTCTGGACGGGTTTTCGCGGCGGCAAGGGGGTGGCCACCGGCATCGGCGCCCTCGCCGTCCTCTCGCCGATGACGGCGCTCATCGTGATCGGCGTCTGGATCCTCGTGCTCGCCGCGTCCCGCTACGTGTCGCTCGCCAGTGTGACGGCCGCGGCGGCTCTTCCCCTCGTCTCCGCGTTCACACCCGCGCCGAGTCACCTCTTTGCGTCCGTGGTCGCCGCGATCGTCATCGTCCGCCACCGGGAGAACCTGGTTCGACTCCGGCGGGGCACCGAATCCAAGCTGGGCGCGACGCCTTCATGAAGGTTCGGCGTCACGCCGCGTCGGGGCTTTTCGCGCTGATCCTCGTCTGGCCGCTCTTCGCGGCGGCGGAACTTCCCTCGACGCTCGCGACGTCGTGGGACGCGTACCGCCGCGCCGCGCAGTCGGGCGCCGCCGAGGACATCGCGTCCGCCGCGAACGCGCTGCCCGAGGCGGCGCACCGCGCGGGCGTTGAGCGGGCGCCCGCGCTGAGCCTCCTGCTCCTGCGCGACGCGGAGTCATGGTTGGAGCACGGCGACGGGAACACCGCCCTGACGCTGGCGAACGCGGCCGAGGCGCTCGCTCCCTCGTCGCCGGAGCCTCACCGGCTGCTGTCGCGCATCCTGTGGAACGGGGGCGACCGCTGGGGGAGCGCGCGCGAACGGTTCGCGGCCTGGAAGGCGTCGGCGACCGACTTCCGGTCGTCGCTGTACCGCGCCGAGCGGGTCGCGGCGGCGCTGCTCCTGAGCCTCATCTCCGTGGCAGGGTTGGTGGCGGCGGTGTTCGTCTTCCGTGCGCTGCCGCTGCTCGCTCACCTGGTGGAGGAGTGGAGCGGCCATCGCCTGTTTCGTCCCACCGCGTGGTTGATCGCCGTGTGGCTGCTGGTGTTCCCCTTCGTTGCCGCGGCATGGGGGGTCTGGTTGATCCTGCTGCCGGCCGCGGTGGCCTGGTGGTTCCTGATCGGACGGGAGCGCGCACTCGTGGCCGGTCTGGCCGCCGCCGGGCTGCTGGTCGCACTCGTGCCGCCGAGCGCCCTGAGCGTCTTCGCGACGGACGACGACCCCGGGCTGCGCCTGCTCGTCGATGTCGCCAACGGAGGCGAGGCGGGGGAGGAGGCGGCGCGATTCCAGGGGGGGCACGAGACGCCGGTCGCCGCCGCGACGCGCGCGTTGGCGCTGGATCGCGGGCGCCGCGACGCCGAAGCGGACACCGCGTACGAGGAGGCGCTCGCGCGCTGGCCGAACGACCCGCGTCTGTTGACCAACTATGGCAACCTCCGGTTCCGCCGCCAGGACTACGCCAAGGCGATCGAACTGTACGAAGCCGCCCACGCGCAGGCGCGCGACGCGGTGGTCGTCCTCTACAACCTCAGCCAGGCGTATCGGGCCGACCTTCGCTTTGAGGAAGGGGAGGCGAGATTCCAAGCCGCCCAAGCCCTCGATGCGGGACTGCTGGACACGTACGCGGCGCGCACGCGGATGGGTGACGCGTTTCTGGTCGCGGATTATGGCTTCGGCGCCGCCGACTTGTGGCGGGCAGCGATCGCGCCGCGGGCGGCGCCTCCGTCGCTTGGCGGCTCGATCGAGCGCCTTCGGCGGCACGCGGCGCTGTCCCTGACGGCCGGTCTCGTGGCGCTGTTCGTCCTGTGCTGGATGGTCGCCCGGCTGGCTCCGAACCAGCCGGCCGCGCCCTGCGCGACCTGCGGCGCGGCGGTGTGCCCCCGCTGTCAGCGTTATTTTCTGGACTCGAAGCTCTGCTCGACGTGCTGGAAGACGTACGCCAAGGGGGTGAAACTCCACCCGAACGCCGCGCTACCCCAGGCCCTCCGCCGGTGGGACGTGCGCCGTCGCGTGGCGGCCGTGCTGTCGATCATCCCCGGCGTCGGCCACCTGACCCTGGGGCGCCCGTGGTGGGGGGCAGGCTTCGCCCTGGCCGGCGCGTTTGCGTGGTGGACGGGGTGGCTGGCGGTGTCGAGCTGGAACACCGTCGGGGAACGGCTCTTCACCCCGCCGTGGTACGCGGTGTGGTGGCCGAGCCTGGCCGGTGCGGGCGCGCTGTACGCCGTCATCTATCTCCATCTGAGCACGCTGGCGGCGCCGTCGTCCCCCGCCCCCTTCTCCGACGGGCCGCCGCGGGGAGCGGGACGAGAGGGTGGTCGCTGATGTCGCTTGAAGGATCGATCAAGGATTTCGGGCTCTCCGACATCTTTCAACTCATCCAGGTGCAGCAGAAGAGCGGGGTGATGAGCGTCCGCGATCAGTCCTGGCGGGCGTCGGTCGGCTTCGTGAAAGGGATGGTCGTCTCCGCCCAGGTGGACGAGGAAAAGAGCGGCGAGCGGATCGGCGGCGTGCTGGTCCGGGCCAGACGCCTCACGCCGCAACAGCTCCAGGAGGCGTTGAAGGCCCAACAGGAGACCGGGGATTATCTGGGTCAAATTCTGGTCGCCAGGAACATCATCAGCGAGGCGGACCTCAAGCGCGCCCTCCGCCTGCAAATCCTCGAGGCTGTGTATCGCCTGTTCCGGTGGAAGGAGGGGCGATACAGCTTTGATCAGAAGGACGTGGACTACCCGAAGGCGTACGTCGACCCCATCAGCACCGAACACATCCTGATGGAGGGGGTCAGGCGCCTCGATGAATGGCCGTACATCGAGAAAAAAATCTCCTCCCTCTCGCTCGTCTTCGCGCAGGTCGCGGAGAAACGGGGGGAGATCGAAGCCGCCAAACCCGCCTCAGCCGCCAAACCGGATTCCAGTCCCGACGACCCGTTCGCCGACCTCGACACCAAAGAGAGCGGCAGGTTCTCCCAGGATGAGATTGCCGCCTTTCATGCGGTCAACGGATCCGACGATGTCTCGAAGATCATCGATCTCGTCCAGATGGGCGAATTCGAGGTGTGCAAGGCGTTGTCCAATCTGTTGACCGCCGGCTTGATTGTGCCGGTCGGTGCTCCGGCGGGCGCCGTCGCGCGAGAGCTGCCCGAGGCGGTCACATGGGCAATCGGCGCTTTGATGGCGACGGGGCGCTGGACGGTCAACATCGCCCTGATCGCAGCGCTGCTCGCCGCACCGGCTGCGGCGGCGTGGCGATACGGCGAGGACCTCGTGAGGATCGCCGATCGCGACCTTCAGGCCATCAGATCGCTCGCCCTGCCCAATCAGCTCGCGGGCTTGCGGGAGCTCGTTCATCTGTGGACGATGGAACACGGCCAGCGCCCGGACAGCGTGTACCGTCCGATCGAGGACTACGGCGCCAGCTCGTGGCCGCTGGCGGATCCCTGGGGGCGCCCATGGCGCGACGATCTCCAGACGGGTGACATCTCAAGTCCTGGGGCTGATGAGGAGATGGGCACAAGCACTTCGCCCATTCTGCACTGAATTATTTAACAGAATAGCGCTTATCAGACATTTTATTAATTCTACTTTAGAGTGAGATATAGCTAATTAAATGACTAATATTCCAAGATATTTGCTCGATGAATCTTCTGATTTTCTTCGCGCATTCCGCGAAGCGTTCTGGGAGTTGGCCGATCGAGCCGAACGGACGCGCGCGCGATTGCGCGTCCGCCGCGAGCAGGCCGCCCTCGCGCGACGCGAAGCCGTCATCTGCGGGCAGCTCGGCCGCATGGGGTTTGCGTTGATGGAAGACGGCGTCTCGCTCATCCGCACACCGGAGGTCGCCGCGCTCATCGAGGACATCGGCCGACTGGCGGCCGACCAGCAACAGAAGGAGCGCCGACTGGCCGGCGAACTGTCCGAGATGGCCGGCTTCGACTGGCGCCGCCTGTCGCAACAATTTGAGGCGGGCGAGTGCGTCCTCACGCAGATCTGCGTGGCCCCCGATGCCCCGGGATGCGGTCGGTCCCTGACCACCAACACGCCAGCCGGGCTCTGTGTCGCGGTCAAGCGCGGCGACGAGCTTCGCCAGGTCTCGGGCGGCTTAACGTGCCGGCCGGACGACATCCTGTTCGTCGCGACGCCGACGTCCGCGGTCCCGCAGTGGGAGTCCTGGGCCGGTGGCACATCCACAACCTCTGTGGATTAGCTGGTGACAACCATGTGGAAGGATGGGAAACGACGCGGCGGGAGCGGGCGCGCGCGAAACGCCTAGTGTTTAATCAACCTTTTGCGCAGAGTATCAATGAGATAGGACGTGGCGGGCTCCGGTGACCGTGCGGTGACGCGGCGCTCGAGCCGGAAGCTGTCGCGTCGAAGCAGCCAGATGCGGCTCCGCAACATCATCGCCCTCCACCAACCGCCGATTCGGCCCATCGCGGTCTCCCCGTCCTAAAGGAAAAGACCGGCCGGGTCTCGCAAATCTTCCCTGATGCATTCCCAGAATATCCATCATATCCAGAACGGCGCTACGACGACGCGCCGAGGGCTTTCGCGGCCCTGGCGACATCCGGCGGTTTGACCCAAAGGATCGCGCCGTAGCGGCCCGCTCCCGCGCAGACCGCGTCGATGGCGGTCACGTTGATTTTCGCCGCGGCCAGACGGCCCATGATCTCCGCCACGGCTCCGGGCCGATCCTCCCCGCTGACCAGGAACGCGCTCTTTTTGGGTTTGATCTTCAATCCGGTGCGCTTGGCCGCCGCCTTGAAAGCTACCGCATCGTCCGGAATGAAGTCGATCTGAGCGCGCCGGCTGCTGGGAAAA
Source organism: Nitrospirae bacterium RIFCSPHIGHO2_01_FULL_66_17 (assembly GCA_001803875.1). Classification (GTDB taxonomy): domain Bacteria; phylum Nitrospirota; class Nitrospiria; order 2-01-FULL-66-17; family 2-01-FULL-66-17; genus 2-01-FULL-66-17. Next base: position 34,045 of record MHEO01000033.1, read on the forward strand.
CCGGTGAATGCCAGCAGGTTGACCCCCGCGCTCCGCAGCGCGCCCAGGATGCGCGCCCCTTCCCCGGGTTTATCGGCGACATCCATCGCGAAATACTCGACCTTCCGAATGGTCTCCACGGGTCCCCTCCTTGGTGAGAAGATGTTCGCTGTCCCGGTCCTGCATACCACAAGGAGAATGCGAAAGACAACCGCCTGCAGGGTCACCGCCTGCGGGGTCGCGGGGCGCGCGGAGGTTACCCTTCGACGAGTGAGGACTGCCAGGACGTTTGCAGGGCGTCGTAGGAGAGGGAAAACGCCTCCTGGCACGCCGGCTCGATGCCCTGGTGCCGCGAGAGGGCTTCGAGAAACCGCGTGACCCGGTACATGCCGTGACGATCCACGAGGTAGCCGACGACGGACAGGCTCTCGGCATAGGCCAGCGAGGCCTGCGCGGCGTTCAACCCCATGAACGATCCCTCCAACACGGTTAGGGGGATCATGGCCTGGCGCTGCGCCAGCGGGCGCAGGCGCTCGTCGACCGTGCCGCGTTCGGATCCGGCCTCGAGGTATTGCGCGAGCCCTTCGTGAAGCCAGAACGGCACTCGCGGCGACGGCAGGTCCTTGATGCCCCCAAGCTGCTGGCGCGTGATGGTGTGAATCACGGCATGGACGTATTCGTGGTAGAGGATCTTTTTGAGGACGTCCGGCTGCTGCTCGTAGCCCACGGAGGGCACGCGGATCTTGCCATCGTACGAGGCCCCGGCCCATCCGGGCAGGCGGGTGATGTCTTGGAACTGCTTGCCGGTGTAGAGCACCACGCTGACCTCGTCGGCAGGGTAAAACGACAGCGCCCGCCCGACCTCGCCATAGGCCTCCTCGAGCGTCTCGATCACCGTCCGATACAAGTCCCGGTTTTCATGCCCGTCAAACTGGACCGTGAAGTGTCGGGTGACGGCGCGGACGAACGAGGACTGTTGATCCTGCTCGCGCCGCAGCTTCTGGACCCGCGCCTTGATGACCTCGTCCCCGGGCGACATCGTCAATGCCTTCTGAAAGAAGACCGCGGCTTGGGACAGGTCGTTGCGCCGGTCGTGCAGTTCTCCCAACAAGAGATAGGCGCGCACGTCGCCGGGTTCAAGCTCGACGGCCCGCAACAGCGGGGCGACGGCCTGGTCGTCCTGCCGCAACTGGACGTAGGCGTAGCCCAGCCCCGCCTGCATCAGGCCGTCTCCGCCTGACACGCCAGGATCACGCCGGAACGTCGCCACCGCCTCCTCGTATCGTCCGGTTTCGATCTGCTCCCATCCCAACGAGCGATACGACACGGCGAGCGCCCGTTGGATCTCGGGGTCGGCGGGCTCGAAGGTCCGAGCGGACGACAAGAGGGCGATTGCCTCCTGAAACCGCCGACGCTCGTACGCGCTCATCGCCCGCTCCAGGAGCTCGATGACGTTCGCGCTGTGCGCGGGCGCCGATGCCGCCGCAGGCTCGACGGCCGTAGTCGCGGCCGACGGCGACGTGAGCGCCTGGAGCGGCGCGGCCGGATGGATCGCGGCCGGCCGTCCCGTGGGCGGAGGCAATGCGCGATCTTGCGATTGGTTGACCGCGCGAGCCCCGACCCCGCAGAGAACCAAGATGCCCAGGCCGACCAACACCCTGGAGGTCGGTCGGCCTGGGGGCGAGGGGCTGCGGGATGGAGAACGGGACGCGGCTGACGGCGCGACGAACGTCGGGCGAACGGGGTCCATCGGCCGACCGCACTTCGGGCACAGCGTGGTTCCATCTCTGAGGTTGGCCCAGCACTGCGGACAAAACATTCGACGCCCTCGAATCCGGCTGATATCGATGGCAAGTGTAGCAAACCGTTGATCGTGGTCAGGTCGGTGGGGAGGTTCGCGTCAGAAAAAGAGCCCAACCTCGCGTGAGGTTGGGCTCTGGAAGGCAACCGGGAAGGGGTTAGGCGTTGATCAGCCGCTTGAGTTCCGAAGCCAGGGAGGCCAACTCATCGAGTTGCCGGGCGGCTGCTCGCTGACCGGCGAGCGGCCGAATATCCTCGACCGTCGCTTTTCGCAGCGCCTTCGCGGCTTGCTCGACCGCGGAAAGGATCGCGCCGCCCGTGATCCGCCCGAGCGGGACGCGCTTGGCGCCGACTTGCCCCGCCCGCCTCGCCGCCCACGCACGCTTGACGCCGGCGGCGATCTTTCGTCGAGCCGCTGCCGAGAGCGTGCCTCGCCCGTCCGCCGCCGGTTTGGCGCCGACTGGTTTGGCGCCGGCCTGCTTCGCCCGTCGAGCGGCCCACGACTTCCGCACGGCATCCGAGATTTTCTTTCGAGCTTCTTCAGACAGCTTCGGCATGGACTCCTCCATTCCCTGAGATTTGTGGAGAGGTGAAGGGGATGCGGTGGTTTCAGTCACCGTCGGGACTTCGGCCATCCTCTGACTCCACCATGATCAAAAAGACGGCGGATTTTAGCATGGCCTCCCCGACAGGGTCAACCTCCAAATTGAAGGTGCACACGGGGAAGTCACGACCATCCCTGGATACTCGTCAACCTCAGGGTCGAGGTGTCCGAGCGGGATGATCGACGGCCAAACCTGCCGGCGATGCCCCCTGGCGGAAACCGCTTGCGGGGGGAGGATGGGGTTCACTATAATCACCGCCTGAAGGCTCACGACCTCGGCCACGTCGTCTGGTACGTGCGCGACCTCGCGCGGACGGTCGGTTCGGGACAGGAGGAACCCCATGCGCCGCACCAAGATCGTGTGCACGATCGGACCGGCCAGCGACGATCCGGCCATCCTGAAGGCGATGATCGAGGCCGGGATGGACGTGGCGCGGATCAATTTTTCGCACGGCACGAGCCAGGAGCACGTCGCCCGCGTCGCCCGCATTCGCGCGCTTGCCGGCGAACTCGGCCGCACCGTGGCCATCCTCGGCGATCTCGCCGGCCCGAAGCTGCGCACCGGCAACATGACCAAGGAGTCCGTGCTGCTCAAGGCCGGCGACCCGTTCACGCTGACCAGCGAGCCGATCGACGGCGATTGGCGGAGCACCTCGGTCAGCTTCCCGGGATTGGAACACGCCGTCAAGGCGGGTGAAACCATCCTGCTTAACGACGGCGCCATCGACCTCGTGGTGGAAACGGTCGGCGCCGGGCTCGTCCGGACGCGCGTGCGCGTCGGCGGGTTTCTCGGCCCGCACAAGGGCGTGAACATTCCGGGTCGGTCGCTCGCGATCGAGGCGTTGACGGCCAAGGATCGGGACGACATCGCGTTCGCGATCGAGCACGACCTCGATTGGCTCGCCCTCTCGTTCGTGCGGGGTGCGGACGACGTGCGGACGGCGAAGGAGTGGATCGAGCGGTGCGGCGGCCGCATCCCGCTCATCGCAAAGATCGAGAAGCGCGAGGCGACGGAGGCGCTCGACGCGATCATCGGCGAATCCGACGGCGTGATGGTGGCGCGCGGCGATCTGGGCGTCGAGCTTGCGCTGGAGGAGGTGCCGTTCCTTCAGAAGACCATCATCGCGCACGCCCTGGCCCGCGAAGTGCCCGTGATCACGGCCACCCATATGCTCGAATCCATGGTCTCGCAACCGCGCCCCACGCGGGCCGAGGCCACCGACGTCGCCACGGCGGTGCTGGACGGCACCGACGCGATCATGTTGTCCGAGGAAACCGCCCGGGGGAAGTACCCGGTCGAGGCCGTCCGGATCATGGCCCGCATTGCCGAGCGCGCCGAGCGGGCGCTCGACCACGGACGGTTCCTGAACCCCGGACGAGCGGAAGCCGGCATCTCCAGCGCCGTGGCCCGGGCGGCCTGCGCCCTGGCCGCGGAGGTCGGGGTCTCGGCCATCCTCGTTCCGACCCGGGGAGGCTCGACCCCGCTTCAGATCGCGACGCGGCGGCCCGTGCAGCCCATCGTGGCGCTCGCCCACGACCCCAGGGTGAGGCGCCGGCTGGCGTTGACCTGGGGCACGGTGGCGCTTTCGGGACCCGACGCGCGCTCCGGGGACGAGATGATCCAGCGCTGCGTGGAAGCGGCGCGCGCCGAACGGCTCGTCGCCAGCGGCGACGTCGTCGTGGTGACCGGAGATGTCCCGCTCCACGCGTCGGCCGGCCGTCATATGATCGAGGTCGTCAGCGTGCCGTAGGAGCCTGTCCATGAACGGCCATCTGCTGCGTTGTCGCTTCGGAATCCCTCCTCACGTACGACCGCAATCCCCCGGGGAATGCCTCGTACCTCCAGGAGCCTCCCAGTACGCTCCGGGGGGATTCCTCGCTCCGCCTTGCATCTGACCGTTCCTGAACAGGCTCCAACACCAGAATACCCAGACAGGCTCCTAGTCCTTACCTGAGAGGGATGAGCGCCACCGGCGCGCCGATTGAAGCGCCCAGCAGGGCGGCGGCATCGCCGCGATTGACGAATACCTCCACCAGGCCGTCGCTGTTGACCAGGGCCGCGGGCGCGTCCGGCGGGCCTTCGGCGTAGTGCGTGACGAACGGAACCTCCCGCCCCGCCACGGACACGACGAAACCCGCCACGCCGGTATCGGGTGCAATGCCGCTGATGAGGTTGCCGAACCGGTCGATCCAGATGACCTCGCCCCGCCGCGACGCGGCGTGTCGCGGCGCGGCGCCGGCGGGCTGCGAGGAGTCAAGGTCCACGGGATCGGTCACCCGGGGGCCGAACGCGCCGGGCGGCGTGCCGCGCGCGAGCCACGCCGCGGCGGGGGCGAAGACGTCGCGCCCCTGAAACGTGGGACTCGAGCGGGGCGGCTTGAGACAGAATCGCGGGTCGGCGATCTCGTGGCACTCCGAGGAGGGATCGCCTCGGCACACCTCCGCGAAGACGCCGTTGTCGGGGCCGACGTACCACCGCCCGCCCGCCGAGCAGATGAGCGGCCGGCGCGCGCTCCCGACCCCGGGGTCCACCACGGCGAGGTGGATCGAGCCCGCGGGGAAATACGTCGCGGCCATTTTCAAGACGTACGACGCCGACGCGATCGCGTGGCGCGGGAGGTCGTGGGTGAGGTCGACCAACGCCACGTCGGGATGGATCGAGAGGATGACGCCTTTGACGCTGCCCACCGACGGATCGCGCAGCCCGAAGTCGGTGGTCAGGGTGATGATCGGCCGATCCACGGTTTATCGGGCGCCCGACAGGTCGATGGCACCCACCAACCGGCCGATGTCCTCGATGCCGTGACGCCGCAAGTAGCGCACGACGCCGTCGAGCACCTCGACGGTGGCCAGCGGGTTGAGGAAGTTCCCCGTACCGACGGCCACCGCCGAGGCGCCCGCGAGCATGAACTCGACGGCGTCCTCCCCGCTCGTGATGCCCCCCATACCGATGATCGGGATGGGAACCGCCTTGGACGTCTCCCACACCATGCGCACGGCGAGCGGCCGGATCGCGGGACCGGAGAGCCCCCCGATCCACGACGCGAGCTTGGGACGGCGCGTCTCGACGTCGATCGCCATGCCCAGAAACGTGTTCACGAGCGAGAGCGCGGTCGCCCCGCCGGCCTGCGCGGCCCGCGCGATCTCGGTGATGTCGGTCACGTTGGGCGAGAGCTTGACGATGGTGGGCAGATGCGTCTTGCGCCGGACCGCCTGCACGACCTCGAACACGCCGGCGACCGACTGGCCGAAGCTCATGCCGCCCTTCTTGACGTTCGGGCACGAGACGTTGATCTCCAGCGCGTGCACCCCCGCCGCCGCCGACAGCCGCTCGGCGAGGGTCTCGTACTCCTCGACCGTGCTGCCGACGATGTTCACGATGACCTTGAGGGTGAATCGGCGGAGGAAGGGCAGCTTGTCGGCGAGAAACGCCTTCAGGCCGACGTTCTGGAGGCCGATGGCGTTGAGCAGTCCGGAAGGGGTTTCGATCAGGCGCGGTGCGGGGTTGCCCGCGCGCGGTTCGAGCGACAGCCCTTTGACGGCGATCGCGCCAAGGCGGTTGAGGTCCAGGACCCCGGCATATTCCTCGCCGTACCCGAACGTCCCGGAGGCCGCGATGATCGGGTTGGCGAGGACGAGTCCGCCGCCGAGGTTGACCGTGAGGCGAGGAGTCTTCGAGGGGCGCGACACGTCGCGTCCCTAGGAGTGTGTCCGAGTATTGGGGTGTTGGAGCCTGTTCAGGGATGGCCAGATGCAAGGCGGAAGGAGGCCTTGCGCGCGGAGCGTACTGAGTCGTACGTGAGCACGCAAGGCCGACTGACAACGCAGCAGATGGCCATTCATGGACAGGCTCCTAGTCCAGCCCCGCGATGCTTATCCGAAGCCGGACGACGCGCCACGCCGCCCTCCACCGCCAGGGGCGCCACGCTAGACGCCACCCGAACCCGAAGAGCGGCCGTGTGAACAGGGAATCGAACCGCACCCGCCGGATGCCGTTGACCCCCATCCGCCGGGTGCCGAGGGCGAAGTGCACGCCGAGCCACCAGTTGAACGGCATCGATAAGCGGCCGCGGGACGCGCCGTTACCCATCGAACCGGATCTCCAGCACCTCGTATTCGCTCGTCCTCGCCGGCGCGACGATCGTGACGAGATCGCCCACGCGACGGCCGATCAGGGCCTTGCCGACCGGCGAGTGGACCGAAATCCGGCCCACCTTCAAATCGATCTCGACGTGGCCCACCAGCGTGAACTGCCGTTTTTCACCCGACTCCGCGTCGGCGAGGGTGACCGTGGCGCCGAACACGATCTTCTCCACCGAGAAATTGGCCGTGTCGATCACCTCGGCGTCCACGATCGTGGTTCCGAGTTCGCGGATCCGGCCCTCGATGAACGACTGCCGCTCCTTGGCGGCCGCGTACTCGGCGTTCTCGCTCAGGTCCCCGTGTGCCCGCGCCTCGGCGATCTGCTGGATGTTCTTGGGCCGCTCCACCCGTTTGAGGCGCTCGAGATCTTCCTTCAGCGCCTCGAACCCGCGCCGTGTCATCGGGATCTTCATGCCGTTCCGCTTCTCGTGTCTAGCGTGACGCTAAATAGTTGCCTCGCGTCGCCCGCCCGCGCCTCGCGGTAGTATTCCTGGAGGGTCTTGACGTCGATCCCGC
>MHEO01000033.1:41107-44377 GCA_001803875.1 Nitrospirae bacterium RIFCSPHIGHO2_01_FULL_66_17
GCGCGCGCGCCCGCCAGGGTGGTGATATAGGGAATGTTGGCCAGGAGCGCCGTCCGCCGGATCAGCGCGGAATCCCGTTGCGACGCCTGATCGCCCACCGTGTTGATGACCAGGTGCACCTCGCGGTTCTTCAGGTGATCGACGATGTGGGGACGCCCCTCATGAACCTTCAGCACCACGTCAACATCGACACCGCAACGCTTGAGAGTGTCAGCCGTTCCTCCCGTGGCGATCAACGAGAAACCCAGGCGCGTCAGGGCGGCGGCGATCGGCGCGAGGGGGGCCTTGTCCCCGTCCCGGACACTCAGGAAGATGCGGCCGGACTCCGGCAGCGCCCCGCCCGCGGCGGCCTGGGCCTTGGCGAACGCGCGGCCGAAATCGCGATCGATGCCCATGACCTCCCCGGTCGATTTCATCTCGGGACCCAGCACGGTGTCGACACCGGGGAATCGATTGAACGGGAACACGGCTTCCTTGACCGCGGTGTAGGCCACCGCGCGCGGAATGGTCCCCAGCTCCGACAATTTCCTGCCCATCATGACCTTCATCGCCCATTTGGCGAGCGGCACCCCGAAGGTCTTGCTCACGAACGGCACCGTCCGCGAGGCGCGGGGATTGACCTCCAAAATGTACACGTCGTCCCCCTTCACCGCGAACTGGACGTTCATGAGGCCGACCACCCCGAGCGCCTTCGCCAGGGCGATCGTTTGCCGCTCGATTTCCGCCGACGTGGCGGCGGACAGGGAGTAGGCCGGCAGCGAACAGGCGCTGTCTCCCGAATGGATCCCCGCTTGCTCGATGTGCTCCATGATCCCGCCGATCACCACCGTGTCCCCGTCGGACAGCGCGTCCACGTCGATCTCGATCGCGTCGTCCACGAATCGATCGACGAGCACGGGCACCGCCGGGGTCGGGGACCCCATGTCGGCCATGTACGCTTCCAGACTCGGCTCGTCGTACACCACCGCCATCGCGCGGCCGCCCAGCACGTAGGACGGTCGCACCATGACCGGATACCCCAGCCGCGACGCGATCTCGATCGCTTCACGGGTCGAGCGGGCCATCCCGCTGTTGGGTTGCTTGAGGCCGAGCCCGATGAGGAGATCACGGAATCGCGCTCGATCTTCGGCCCGATCGATGGCGTCGGGGGAGGTTCCGAGGATGGGAACGCCGGCTCGTTCGAGCGGCACCGCTAACTTTAAAGGGGTTTGCCCTCCAAACTGGACGACAACCCCCACGGGCCGTTCAACCGCAATAATATGGAGAACGTCCTCCAGAGTCAAGGGTTCGAAGTAGAGCCGATCCGACGTGTCGTAGTCGGTGCTGACCGTTTCCGGGTTGCAGTTCACCATGATCGTCTCGTACCCCTCCTCGCGGAGGGCGTACGAGGCGTGGACGCAGCAGTAATCGAACTCGATGCCCTGGCCGATCCGGTTCGGACCCCCGCCGAGGATCAGCACCTTCTTGCGGGCGGTGGGCGCGGCCTCGCACTCCGACTCGTACGTCGAGTAGAGGTACGGCGTGTGCGCGACGAACTCCGCCCCGCACGTGTCCACGCGTTTGTACACCGGCCGCACGCCGAGCTGATCGCGCAGCGAGCGGACCGCGTCTTCGCCGCACCCGATCAAGCGGCCGAGGGTGTGGTCCGAGAATCCCATCCGCTTGGCCTGATCGAGCGCGGGCCGCGGCAACATGTTGTCGGCATCTGGGCGTACCCCGTCGGCGACCAGCGCCGACCGCTTCCCCAGGAGATCCTCCTCGAACGCCACGAGCTCGGCGATCTGGCGCAAAAACCACGGGTCGATGCGCGTCGAGCGCGCGATCTCCTCGATCGAGAGGCCGAGGCGCAGAGCATCGGCGATGTACCAGAGCCGCTCCCAGTTGGGCACGCGCAGTTTCTCCCGCACCCGCTCAATCTCGCCGTCCACCGGTTCCCGCCCGCCCGACCGCCGGAGCGCGGACTCGAGGCCGTGACGGTCGATCTCCAGCGAGCGGATCGCCTTCTGCAGCGCCTCCTTGAACGTCCGGCCGATCGCCATCACCTCGCCGACCGATTTCATCTGCGTGGTCAAGGTGGCGTCGGCCTGCGGGAATTTCTCGAACGCGAAGCGCGGGATCTTCACCACCACGTAGTCGATGGTCGGCTCGAACGCGGCCCGGGTCTCCCGGGTGATGTCGTTCGTCAGTTCGTCGAGCGTGTACCCCACCGCCAGCTTGGCCGCGATCTTGGCGATCGGAAACCCCGTGGCCTTCGACGCCAGCGCGGAGCTGCGCGACACGCGCGGGTTCATCTCGACCACGACCATGTCGCCGTTCTCGGGGTTCACGGCGAACTGGATGTTCGACCCGCCGGTCTCCACGCCGATCTCGCGGATGATCGCGAGCGAGGCGTCGCGCATCGTCTGGTACTCCTTGTCGGTCAAGGTCATCGCCGGCGCGACCGTGATGCTGTCGCCAGTGTGGATGCCCATCGGATCGACGTTCTCGATCGAGCAGACGATCACGACGTTGTCGCGCACATCGCGCATGACCTCGAGTTCGAACTCCTTCCACCCGAGCACCGATTGCTCGATGAGGATCTCGTGAGTCGGGCTGGCGTCGAGCCCCCACTCCACCGCGTCCTTGAACTCCTCGCGGTTGTACGCCACGCTCCCACCCGTGCCGCCGAGCGTGAACGACGGCCGGATGATCGCGGGGAACCCCACGCGGTCGATGATCGACAAGGCAGCCTCAAACGACGAGACGGTGCCGCTCTCCGGCACCTGGAGGCCGATCCGACGCACCGCCTGTTTGAACTGCTCGCGGTCCTCGGCCTTCTTGATCGCCTCATACTGCGCGCCGATCAGTTTGACCTGGTATTTCTCCAGCACGCCGCGTTCGACCAGCGCCACCGCGACGTTGAGCGCGGTCTGCCCGCCCATCGTGGGCAACAGCGCGTCGGGCCGCTCGCGTTCGATGATCCGCTCGACGACGTCGGGCAGAATCGGCTCGACGTAGGTGCGGTCGGCCATCTCGGGGTCGGTCATGATCGTCGCCGGGTTGGAGTTGATCAAGACGATCTCGTACCCCTCCTCCCGCAGCGCCTTGCACGCCTGCGACCCCGAATAATCGAACTCGCACCCCTGCCCGATGACGATCGGGCCTGAGCCGATCAGGAGGATCTTGTGGATGTCGGTGCGTTTGGGCACTTCACCCCCCATCCCCGCCTTCCCCCGCAAGGGGGGAAGGGGTAAAGGCTTTGATGCGGGTTCTTTCAGCATCCTTTTTTAG
>MHEO01000033.1:44417-54376 GCA_001803875.1 Nitrospirae bacterium RIFCSPHIGHO2_01_FULL_66_17
CACCTCATGATTCCAGAACCTGAGTACCCGGAAATCTTGCGCCGTTAACCACGCCGTCCGCTCGGCATCGTACTCGGCTCTGGCCGCATGGTGCCCGCCGTCCAGTTCAACGATCAGTCTCGCTTCCAAGCATGCAAAGTCAACGATGTAAGGTCCGAGCGGCTGTTGGCGCCGAAATTTGTGACCAGCGAGCTGCCGGAGGCGAAGCTGCCGCCACAGCGCCTGCTCCGCTGGTGTCTGGCTACTACGGAGTTGTCTGGCGCGAGACGTGAACATCCCCCCATCCCCGCCTTCCCCCGCAAGGGGGGAAGGGGTTCCAGATACCATTGTGGATTGCCGATCAGCGGGTGGATGAGTCTTTTTATCTCTGTTCGTCATCGCCGATTAACCTATTTTCATCCCCTCCCCCCTTGCGGGGGAGGGAAGGGTGGGGGGCATTTTCTTCCTCATCCAACTCTCATCATCTCTACGAACCGCCGAAACAGATACCCCGCGTCGTGCGGACCCGGCGAGGCTTCGGGGTGGTACTGGACCGCGAAGATCGGGAGCTTTTTGTGGCGCAAGCCTTCCAGCGTGCGGTCGTTCAGATTGACATGGGTGGCCTCAACGTCGGACCCGAGCGAATCCAGGTCGACGGTGAACCCGTGGTTCTGCGCGGTGATCGTCACCTGTTGGGTGGCAAGGTCCAGGACGGGTTGGTTGCCGCCGTGGTGACCGAACTTGAGCTTGGACGTCGTGCCGCCCAGCGCCAGGCCGAGCAACTGCTGGCCGAGGCAGATGCCGAAGAGCGGGACGCGCCCGACCAACGCCTGCGCGGTCTCGATCGCGTACGTCACCGCCGCCGGATCGCCGGGACCGTTGGAAAGCACAACCCCGTCCGGTTTCGACGCCAAGACCTCCGACGCCGGCGTCGTCGCCGGCACCACCCGCACGTCGCAGCCGACCCCGACGAGGCAGCGCAGGATGTTGCGCTTGACGCCGAAATCATAAACCACTACTTGAGGTCTCCCCCCCACCCTACCCTCCCCCGCAAGGGGGGAGGGATGAGCGGAGGATCGCCACGGTCCTTCGGTCCACGTGTACGGCTTCTCGCACGTCACGTCGCGCACGAGATCGCGCCCCACCAGACCCGGCGAAGCCTTGGCCTTAGCCGCGAGTCGGTCTATGTCGAAGTCGACCGTCGAGACCACACCTTCCTGCGCGCCCGAGTCGCGCAGGTGTTTGGTCAGGGCGCGCGTGTCGAGGCCTTCGATCCCGACCACGCCCCATTCCTTGAGATACGCATCGAGGCTCTGCGTCGCGCGCCAGTTGCTCGGAAGCGGCGAGCACTCCTTGACGACGAGCCCTTCGATCCAGGGACGGGACGACTCCACGTCCTCGGGGTTGACACCGTAGTTGCCGATCTCGGGCGCGGTCATCGTCACGATCTGACCGCGGTACGAGGGGTCGGTGATGATCTCCTGATACCCCGACAGGCTCGTGTTGAACACGACCTCCCCGACCGCCTCGCCGTCGGCGCCGAACGCCGTGCCGGTAAACGCGGTCCCGTCGGCAAGGACCAAGACGGCTTGGCGTTTAGACGGCGTCATACACCACCTTCCCGTTCACCAGCGTCTTCACGACCGCACCCGTCATCTTCCACCCCGAGAACGGCGTGTTGCGGCTCTTCGACCGAAACTGCGCGGGGTCGACCACCCACTCGCGGGCCGGGTCGATGATCGTGACGTCCGCGACCGCGCCGACGCCGAGTGTCCCGCGGTCGCTCTTGATCACGGCGGCCGGCTGCGCCGTGAGCAGCCGAATGACCTGGGGGAGCGTGAGCCGCCCGGAGGCCGTCAGCGCCAGCGCGAGCGGGAGCGCGGTCTCCAGCCCCACGATCCCGAACGGCGCCTGGTCGATCGGCCAGGATTTTTCCTCGGGCGCGTGCGGCGCGTGGTCCGTGGCGATCGCGTCGATCGTGCCGTCGGCCAACCCCTCGATCACCGCCTGCACGTCGGCGCGGGTCCGCAGCGGCGGATTCATCTTTGCGTCGGCGGAGAATCCGATCACGGCCTCGTCGGTCAAGGAAAAATGGTGGGGACAGGCTTCGGCGGTCACCCGCACGCCGCGCGCCTTGGCCTCGCGAATCATCCGGATCGAGCCCGCGCAGCTCATGTGCGCCAGATGCAGCCGGCCGCCCGTCAGCTCGCAGAGCGCAAGATCGCGCGCGACCATCACCTCCTCGGCCGCCGCCGGGATGCCGTGCAGGCCCAGCATCGTCGAGACCTTGCCCTCGTGCATCACCCCGTCGGCCGACAGGCTCAGGTCCTCGCAGTGGTCGATCACCGGGAGATCGAACGCCAGGGCATACTCCAGCGCCCGGCGCATCACCAGGCTGCTCATTACCGGGCGGCCGTCGTCCGACACGGCCACGCACCCCGCCTCGGCGAGCTCGCCGATCTCCGCCAGCTCCTCGCCCCGCGAGCCCTTGGTGATCGCCCCGACCGGGCGCACGTTCACCACGCCCTCGCGTGCCGCGTGCTCCAGGACCAGCTCGGTCACGGCGCGGGTATCGTTGATCGGATCGGTGTTGGGCATCGCGCAGATCGTGGTGAACCCGCCGGCCGCGGCGGCGCGCGTCGCCGACGCCACCGTCTCCTTGTACTCGTACCCCGGCTCGCGGACGTGGGTGTGGAGGTCGATGAACCCCGGGCACACCACGAGCCCCGTCGCGTCGAGGGTCTGGGCGCCGCGCGGGACCGCAAGCGACGACGCGCACGCCGCGATCCGCCCGCCCGCGAGCGCGAGATCGCGCACGCCGTCGACGCCGTTGGCGGGGTCGATTACCCGCCCGCCGCGGATCACGAGATCCGGCGGCGCGTCCTTTGGATTCGCTTGCGGGCTCACTCGGATTTCCCTCCCGACAGGAGATACAGCACCGCCATCCGCACCGCGAGGCCGTTCGTCACCTGGGCGAGGATCACCGACGACAGGCCGTCGGCGACCTCGGGCGCGATCTCGACGCCCCGGTTGACCGGGCCGGGGTGCATGACGAGCACGTCGGGCTTCGCCCGCTGCAGGCGCTCGCGCGTCAGTCCCCACAGCCGGCCGTACTCGCGGAGCGTGGGAAAGAACGCTCTCCCCTGCCGCTCGAGCTGCAACCGCAGCGTCATCACCACGTCCGCCCCGTCCAGCGCCTCGTCCAGCGACGTGTACACCTCGGCCCCGAACGCGCCGAGATCGCGCGGCACCATCGTCGGCGGCCCGACGAGCCGCACCCGCGCGCCGAGCTTGGTCAATCCCCACAGATTGGAGCGTGCAACCCGGCTGTGCAGGACGTCGCCCACGATCACGACCGTCAGGCCGGCGAGCCGCCCCTTCCGTTCCTGGATCGTGGACAGGTCCAGCAGCGCCTGGGTGGGGTGCTCGTGGGCGCCGTCGCCCGCGTTGATGACCGAGCACCGGAGCGCCCGCGCCAGCAGCGCCGGCGCGCCCGACGAGCCGTGGCGGACGACGATCAGGTCGGCGCCCATCGCTTCCAGGTTTTTCGCGGTGTCCATCAGAGTCTCGCCCTTGACCGCGCTGCTCGACCCCGCCGAGATGTTGATCACGTCGGCCGATAGCCGCTTCGCCGCGAGCTCGAACGAGGCCCGCGTCCGTGTGCTGGGCTCGAAGAACAGGTTGACCACGGTCCGGCCACGCAGCGTGGGCACCTTCTTGATCTCGCGCCCGCCCACTTCCTTGAACGACTCCGCGGTCGACAGAATCAGGTTGATCTCCTCGACCTCAAGATCCTTGATCCCGAGCAGGTCCTTGCGCTTGAGGCTCATGACGCGCCCTCTCTAGCGTGACGCTGGATCGTTGCCTCGCGCGAGCCGCCGACCGGCGATCCTTTGATGAGGCACACCGCGTCCTCGTGGCCTTCCTCGCGCAGGAAGACCTTCACGCGCTCGTCATAGCCGGTCGGGATGTTCTTCCCGACGTAGTCGGCGCGGATCGGCAGTTCGCGGTGCCCGCGGTCGATCAGGACCGCGAGTTGGATCGCGCGCGGCCGCCCCAGGTCCATCATCCCGTCCATCGCGGCGCGGATCGTCCGTCCGGTGAACAGCACGTCGTCGACCAGGATCACCCGCCGGTCGGTCAGGTCGAACGGAATCTCGGTCTTCCGGAGGAGCGGGTGCCCCTTCTTGGTGGACAGGTCGTCGCGGTAGAGCGTGATGTCCAGTTCGCCGAGCGGGACGTCCGCCTTCTCGATCTCGGCCAGCTTGGCCGCCAACCGCCGCGCCAGATAGACGCCGTTGGTGCGGATGCCCACCAGGGCGAGGCCCTCCACGCCCTTGTTCCGCTCCAGGATCTCATGCGCCATCCGGCTGAGCGCGCGCTGCACGCCGGGGCCGTCGAGCACGAGCCGCTCCGCCGCGCGGCGCTCAGGCATAAAAAAACCCTCCAGGCCCGGCGGGCGCGGAAGGTCCCTCTGATGGTCGGTGCGTCATACGTTCCCTTTCTAGCCTCACGGGGCTAGCCATTAAAGGCAGCCAGACTGTACGCGAACCGGCGGGCCGGTGTCAAGGGATGCGGCGCATGATGCGCGCATGAAATCCCCCCATCCCCCTTTTTCTAAGGGGGGATCACAAAGGCGCCATGAAATTCCGTACCCACCTGGAAAACCCACCCCCCTTTGACAAAGGGGGGCGAGGGGGGATTTTCTCATCGAGGGTTCACCATATTGAACCCCTACCGCTCCCGGCCGAGACCCGATATAATGCGGCAGAGTGAAGGAGCCCGCATTGAAGACCGAAGAGGTTGATCTGTCGACGCTGACGATCGACCGCAGCCGTGACCATCTACCCAAGCGGCGTCGCGCTCCGGCGTGGTTGTGGGTCGTTCTCCTCGCGCTGGCGGGGCTCGCGATCTGGCTGGCGCGATCGTGGGAGACGGCCGGGATCGGGGTCCAGGTCGCGACAGTTGCCGCGCTGTCCGCCGCGTCGGCGTCCCCGGTGCTCAACGCGAGCGGGTACGTCGTCGCGCAGCGGCAGGCGGACGTCGCCTCCAAGGCCACCGGGCGCCTCGTGGCCCTGTACGTCGGGCCGGGAGATCGCGTGACATCGGGGCAGATGATCGCCCGGATCGAGAGCGCGGACATGGCGGCCCGCCTCGCGGAGGCGCGCGCCAATGTCGCCGTGGCGAAGGCGGCGCTGGTCCAGGCGAAGGCCGCCGACGACGAGGCGCGGCTCGATCACGACCGCAAGCGCCGCCTGCTCGACGCCCAGCTCATCTCGTCCTCCGAGTTCGAGATCGTCGAGGCGCGGCGCATCCGCGCCCAGGCCGGCGTCGTCTCGGCCGAGGCCGTGATCGCCGCGGCCGAAGCCGCCGCGCGGTCGGCCGAGGTGGAGCTCGCGAACACGGACATCCGCGCGCCGTTCGACGGCACCGTGCTGACCAAGAACGCCGACGTGGGCGAGATCGTCGCGCCGATGGGATCGTCCGCGACGTCGAAGGCCGCGGTCGTGCGGATCGCCGACATGACGTCGCTGCTGGTCGAGGCCGACGTCTCGGAGCGGAACCTTGACCAGGTTCGCATCGGCGCGCCCTGCGAGATCACGCTCGACGCGTTCCCCGACACCCGTTACCGGGGCGTGGTCGAGACGATCGTGCCCACCGCCGATCGCGCCAAGGCCACGGTGTTGACCAAGATCCGCTTCGTGGACAGGGACGCGCGCGTGCTGCCCGAGATGAGCGCCAAGGTGGCGTTTCTGTCCGCGCCGCGCGCCGCCTCCGACGCGCCCGCCGCGTTGCGCCTCGCGGTGCCGGGCGGCGCGATCGTGTCGCGCGACGGCCGGTCGGCGGTGTTCGTCGTCCGCGACGCGCGGGCGATCGAAACGCCGATCGAGACGGGCGCGGCTGCCAACGGCCTGGTGGAAGTCCTAGGCGGGATCGCGGCCGGCGACCGGGTGGTGGTGAACCCTCCCGCCTCGCTGCAAAACGGCGACCGCGTTGAACGGCACCAATAAGTGGCCGTGACGCCGTCGGCTTCGTCGGGAAAAACCGGGGCGTGACGTCCCTGCGCCTGATTGTCCGCAACGCGGGCCGACACAAGCTGCGGACCGCGCTCACCATGCTGGGCCTCGCGATCGCCGTCCTGGCGTTTGCCATCCTCCGCACCGTCGTCGGCGCGTGGTACGCGGGCGTGGAGGCCTCGCAGCAGAACCGCCTCGTCACCCGCAACGCCGTCTCGCTCGCCTTTTCCCTGCCGCTGGCCTACCGCGACCGCATCGCGCAGGCGCCGGGGGTAACCGGGGTGAGCTACGGGAACTGGTTCGGGGGCGTCTACCTCGACGAGAAACACTTCTTCGCCCAGTTCGCCGTTGATGCGCCGACCTGGTTTCGCATCTTCTCGGAGTACCACGTTCCGCCGGACCAGATGGAGGCGTTCTCCCGGGAGCGCAACGCGGCCGTCGTGGGGGAAAAACTCGCCGCGCGATACGGCTGGCGGCTCGGCGACACGGTGCGGCTCCGCGGCACGTTTTATCCCGGCGACTGGGATTTCGTCATCCGCGGCCTGTACACCACCACGCTGAAGTCCGCCGACAACACGCAGTTTTTCTTCCACTGGGAGGCGCTGGACCAATTCGTTCGTCGGACGCTCCCCGACACCGCGGGCCAGGTCGGCTTCTACACGTTCACCATCGACCGCTCGCGCGAACCCGCCGACGTGAGCCGGGCCGTCGACGCCCTGTTCGCCAACTCGCTGGCCGAGACGTTGACCGAGACCGAGCGGGAGTTTCAGATGGGATTCGTGTCGATGACCGAGGCCATCCTGATGGCCATCCAGGTGATCTCGATCCTGATCGTGGGTCTGATCCTCATCGTGCTCGCGAACACCATGGCGATGGCCGCGCGCGAGCGCGTGACCGAATACGCCGTCCTCAAGACGCTCGGTTTCAGCCCCGGACGCATCGCGCGGCTGATTATGGGCGAATCGCTCCTGATCGCGGCCGCCGGAGGCGCGGTGGGCGTGATCGCGGTCTTCCCGATCGTGCGGGCGTTCGGCGCCGCGGTGGGGTCGTTCTTCCCGGTCTTTGAGTTGTCCCTCCTCACCGTGGCGGTCGCGGTCGGGCTGGCGCTGTCATCGGCGATCGCCGCGGCGGCGGTGCCCGCGTGGACCGTCGCGCGGACCACGATCGCCGACGGCCTGCGGCGCGTGGGATAACCCGTATGGCCATCCCGATCCAGTACAGTCTCCGCAACCTCTGGACCCGCCGCCTCACCACCGCGATGACGGCCGCCGGACTCGCCCTCGTGGTGTTCGTCTTCGCCGCGGTGCTGATGCTGGCCCACGGGCTCGAACGCACCCTGGTGACCACGGGCGAGCCGGATAACGTTCTCGTCGTGCGCCGGTCGGCAACCTCGGAGGTTCAAAGTTTCCTGGCCCGCGAGCAGACGCGGACGATCGCGACGTCCCAGGAGATCTCGACCGGAGTCGACGGCGCGCCCCTCGCGGGGGCGGAGACAGTGGCGATCATCAACCTCCCCAAGCGCGGGACCGGGAGACCCTCGAACGTCCAGATCCGCGGCGCATCGCCGCACGCGATGACCCTGCGACCGCAGGTGAAGCTCGTCGAGGGGCGCATGTGGCGACCCGGCTCCTCCGAGGTCGTCGTGGGGCGAGCCGTGGCGTCGCGATTTCAAGGCGCGGGCCTCGGCGAGACGATGCGTTTCGCGCTGCGGGAGTGGACCGTGGTAGGCATCTTCGACGCCGGCGGCAGCGCGTTCGATTCGGAGATCTGGGTCGACGCCGATCAAATGATGCAGGCGTTTCGCCGGACCGTCTTCTCCTCGGTCCTGCTCCGTCTCCGAGATCCCGCGGAGTTTGACGCGCTCAAGGCCCGCCTGGAGGCCGATCCGCGCCTCACGGTGGACGTGCGCCGCGAAACCGCGTACTACGGCGCGCAGTCCGAGGTGATGGCCAACTTCATCCGCGTCCTCGGCCTGATGGTCACGGTGATCTTCAGCCTCGGCGCGGTGATCGGCGCGATGATCACGATGTACGCGGCGGTCGCCAACCGCACCACCGAGATCGGCACCATGCGCGCGCTGGGATTTCCGCGCCGCGCGATCTGGACGGCCTTCGTCGTCGAGGCGCTGGCATTGTCCGCGGCCGGGTGGCTGCTGGGCATCCTCGCCGCATCGGGTCTGCAAGTCGTCTCGATCTCGGCCATGAATTTCGCGACCTTCACGGAGATCGCCTTCCGCTTCATCCTCTCCCCCGCGATCGCCCTCCAATCCCTGATCTTCGCGCTGGTCATGGGCCTGTTCGGCGGCGTGCTCCCCGCCGTGCGGGCGAGCCGACTGGGCATCGTCCAGGCGCTGAGGATGCCGTAGTGCCGTGAAGCCATTGTGGGATCATCCGCACATCGGGCGCGCCGCGCTCGTCGTCACCGCGGGGGTGGCCGCCGCGACCTTCTTCCGGCTGACCGGATTTGCCGCCACCGCCATTTTATTCACCGACGAGTGTTGGCACGCGCTGGTCGCGCTGGCCATCGTCGGCGCAAAAGGACTGGTCACGACGACCACGGCGGTCCTGGCGGAGCCGTTGCCGCTCGATTATCCCCCGCTCTTCCATCTCCTCACCGCCGTCGGATACGTTGTGGTCGGCCTTCCGGTGTTTTTCTACCTCAATCTCGTCGTCGCAGCCGGACTGCTGGTTCTCGTCCTCATCGGCCCGGGCCGTCTGCTCGATCCGGTCCAAAAAGGAAGCGTCGCGCTGGCGTTACTGGCGACGCCCTTGTTTGTGATGTACAACCTTCGCTTGTATACGGAAATGCTGACGACTCTCGTCTTTTTCGGGTCCTGGTGGTGGTTTGCCAAAGCGCTTCGCGACGGTCGAAAGCAAGACGCCTTCTGGTCGGGAATCTTTACCGGTCTTCTCGTCTGGACCAAACAGACCGGTCTGGTCGTGCTGGGATTCTACGGACTCGTGCTGCTGTGGACCGTGGTTCGAAAACAACGGGCCCGCAGTCAGGTGCTCGCGTGGATCGTCGGTCCGGCGGCCGTCATCGCCGTGGGGTATCTCGGCCCGACGTTCGCCCGCGGGGAGCATCCCCTGCTGTTCGCCTATCCCACGCAGCACGCCGAACTCTGGTCAGCCCACATGATCTACGTCCCCTTGTCCATCTTTTGGGATACCCTCAAAGCCACATACGGGACCATCACCCTGGTTATGCTGGGATTGCCCGTCGCAATCCTCCTGGCGCGAGACCGGCGAGGGTATCCCTATCACTATCTGGTTGTTTTACTCGCACTGCTCGCGTTGATGTTTTTCATTGACCGTCGCATTGTGGAGCGACACACGCTGTTGCTCCTTCCGTTGGCGGCCTTTCTCGCGGTGGATGCGTTGCAGCGACTGGGAGGTCGTCCGGCAACCCTCGCGGGGTTTCTGGTTCTCCTGTCGATGGCAATCCATCACGTTGCCACCATGCCCAATTACCGAGTCAATTTCAATCCATCGAAGGAATTCATGCAGATGACCGCGACCATCGCGCAGAACACGCCGCCGCACGCACGCATCGTCACGCAGTGGTTTTCCGAGGTTCGATACTACACGGGACGCGAATTGCTGTGGCCCGTCCCCACTTCGGACGATCCTCCCGTCGAGCTCTTTACGGAACAGTCGAGCGACCTGTGGTATCAACGGCTCCAGGCTCGGAAGGTCGACTACCTCCTCATCGATGACCGCTACATCGCTGATCGCACCGAGTTTCGGTTCTCGCGAGCGACCCTCGCCAATCTTGACGCACTGACCCGGCAAGGGCGCGCGCGGCTTGCGGCCAGCGCAGGCGCGCTACGTCTGTTTCAGATTGTACCCGCCTCGGGATCGCCGTCCCCGTAAGCCGTCCGTTCCCGTCGCCGCAGCACGATCCGCCGAAACCATCCGCCGCCGACATCCGGTTCGTCGCCGATGACCTCCAGCCCCTGGCACG
>MHEO01000033.1:54382-55832 GCA_001803875.1 Nitrospirae bacterium RIFCSPHIGHO2_01_FULL_66_17
GGACGTCTTCGAACACGACGTCGGTCCGTGTGGCCACGCGGCCGACGATCGGACTGAGCAGCCGGCGCAGCGGGGCGCGCTGGCCGGGACGGAGGAATTTGTCGAGGAGGTGGATGCGGCCTCCGACCGTGAGGACCCGTGTCGCTTCGGCCAGCGCGGCGCGAGGGTCGGGCACGACGGCTAGGATCAGGTGCATCACCACGTGGTCAAACGCGGCATCCCGAAACGGCAGCGCCATCGCGTCGCCGACATCAAAGCTCATCCGAAGGTTGAAGGATGCGGCCCGCGCGCGGGCCCGCCTGAGCATGGCGGGCGTGAGATCGAGGCCGACGTACGACGCGCCGCGAGGCAGGAACGGAAGGTCCAGCCCGGTCCCGATTCCGTCGAGGAGGATCCGTTGTCCGTGCACATCGCCCAGGCCTGCGAGACTCCTCTTCCGGCTCTCGCGAAACGGCGTATCGACCACGGCGTCGTAGAACGGCGCCCACAACGTGTAGGCACGGCGCAGGATCCGGGACGGGATCAGCGCGTTTTCCATCGCCGGTAGACAACGGGCGCCAGCGCCAGGAGCCCCAACAGCGCGAACGCGCCCAGCACGCGCGGCGAGGCCACGTCGCCCAGCGAGTTCAGGCCGCCGAGTTGTCGGCCGGCGTTGCAGTAAACGAGGCTCGCCGGCACGATGCCCACGGCCGTCGCGAGCACGTACGAGCCGGTGCCGATGCGGGTCAATCCCGACACGAGATTGACCAGGAAGAAGGGAAAGATCGGGATCAAACGGAGCGTGAGCAGGTAGTTGAACCCGTCGCGGGCAAAGCCCTCCTGGATCGGCCGCAGTGTCGCGCCGAACCGGCGCTCCACCGCGTCGCGGAACAGATACCGCGCGGCGAGGAACGCGAGCGTGGCGCCCGAGGTCGCGCCGAGGTTGACGAAGAGCGCGCCCGGCAGCGTGCCGAAGAGAAAGCCGCCCACGAGCGTGAAGATCGTCGCGCCGGGCAGGGACAGCGCGGTCTGCGCGCAGTAGAGGAGGATGAAGACCGCCACGGCGGCGGCGTAATGGCCCTGGGTCCACGCCAGGAGCGCGTCGCGGTGCGCCTGGATCGCGCCGAGAGTGAGCCATCGCCCGAGGTCGAGCCAGTAAAAGAGCGCAACGGCCAGCCCCGTGACCGCAAGGAACGCCCACTGCCCAGCGCGCCGCGTCATGGCGCTAGGAGCCTGTCCATGAATGGCCATCTGCGGCGTTGCCGCTGCGGGAATCCCTCCTCACGTACGACCCAGTACGCTCCGGGGGGTTCCCTTGCGGCGCCTTGCATCTGGCGCATTCCTGAACAGGCTCCAACTTCCGAATACTCGGACAGGCTCCTATCGCGTCCACGACAGCCACCGCGTCAGAAGTGTCTTGATAAACGGCGTCAGCCTCGAGCGGTTGTAGGCGTCCCCCACCCGCT
This sequence comes from Nitrospirae bacterium RIFCSPHIGHO2_01_FULL_66_17, assembly GCA_001803875.1. Classification (GTDB taxonomy): domain Bacteria; phylum Nitrospirota; class Nitrospiria; order 2-01-FULL-66-17; family 2-01-FULL-66-17; genus 2-01-FULL-66-17. The sequence continues at coordinate 55,828 of MHEO01000033.1, forward strand.
TGACG
>MHEO01000034.1:0-216 GCA_001803875.1 Nitrospirae bacterium RIFCSPHIGHO2_01_FULL_66_17
AAGGCGGAGCGAGGAATCCCCCCGGAGCGTACTGGGTCGTACGTGAGGAGGGATTCCGAAGCGACAACGCCGCAGATGGCCATTCATGGACAGGCTCCTAGCGCTTCCGCATCAGCACGTTGTGAAACACATACAACCCGTCTCGGTCTTCGGTGATCTCGAGGATCTCGAACGCGCGGCCGAAGATCGCGTCGAAATCCGCTCGACGAAAGAACC
>MHEO01000034.1:230-18414 GCA_001803875.1 Nitrospirae bacterium RIFCSPHIGHO2_01_FULL_66_17
CGATGAACGAGCCAGTCCCGCGTCCGCCGCTCACCCGCATGGTGTCTAAACTTCGTGGAGAAACAGGATAGGAGGAAATAGCCCTCGGGCTTGAGGAGCGGCACGACTTGTTCCAAATACCGCCCGGTGTCGCGGCGCCGAACATGGTGCAAACAGCCATAGTCGAGGACCACGTCGAACGCGGCGGAGGCGAAGGACAGCGCGAAGACGTCGGCCTGGACGAATCCGAGGCCGCGCCCCGAGCCGCGGTCCGCGGCCTCGCGGGCCCGCGCCAACGCCTTCGGTTCCAGATCGACACCCACCGCGAGCGCGCCCGCGCCGGCAAATGCCCTCGTATGGCGCCCTTCGCCGCAGCCGATGTCGAGGACGCGGCGGCCACGACTCCGAAACATTCGGAGAAACCGCGCGACCATCGGGGAGACGCCCTCGGTCGGCCAGCCGTGCTCGCCCGTCGCATAGGCCCGCTCAAAGTACGCCCGCTGGACACGATAAATGTCGCCCCTCACCTTCGTCACCGCGCGGTAGTCTACTCCTCTCGAACACGGGGAATCAAGCGCGGAACCAATGGACCGTAGCAACCGCAGCAACCTGTAATACCAAAATGATAATGTCCGCTTTTACCAAAGTAGAAATGTCCTCTTTTTGGCTAGACTGCCTGCTTCACACGGGGGGGGCGGGATGGCGACGGAGGACACGATCAGCATGAGTCAGCGCGAGGTGAAGCGGTTGCAGGTGATTCAGGGCGTCATCGAAGGGCGGGTGCGGCCGCGGCAAGCCGCGAGGGTGCTGGACGTGAGTCCCCGGCAGATCCGTCGACTCGTGCAGCGGGTCCGGGCCGACGGCGCGGCCGGGCTGTGCCATCGCAGTCGGGGCAAGCCCTCGAACCGACAGATCGCCCCCCGGCGCAAAGCCCGGGTGCTCAAGCTGTTCCGGACCCGCTATGCCGATTTTGGGCCGACGTTCGCGTGTGAGAAGCTGGCGGAGCGCCACCAGCTCACGGTGAGCGACGAGACGCTACGGGGCTGGTTGAAGGCGGCGGCCATCCCCTATCCCAGTCGGAAGGCGCGACCGCATCGGCAGTGGCGGCCCCGCCGGGCGCACCGCGGCGAGCTGGTGCAGGTCGACGGGTCGCACCATGCGTGGCTGGAGACGCGCGGCCCGGCCGGGGTCCTGATGGCCTACATCGACGACGCCAGCAGCGAGGTCTTTGCGCGGCTCTATGCCTACGAAGGCACGGTGCCTGGCCTGGACAGTTTCCAGGGCTACGCCACGCGCTACGGGCTGCCCCAGGCGCTCTATACCGACCATCACTCGACCTATCGCGGGAAAGGGGCGCCGACCGTGGCCGACGAGTTGGCGGGGCGGGAGCGGCCGCAGAGCCAGTTTGAGCGGGCGGTGGCCGAGCTGGGCGTCACGATCCTCCATGCGCACTCGCCGCAAGCCAAGGGCCGCGTCGAACGGCTCTTCCGGACCTTGCAAGACCGGGTGATCAAAGAGTGGCGCCTCGCGAGGATCCGCACGATCCCCGCGGCCAATGCCTTCTTAGAGACGTATCTGCCCCGGTATAACCAGCGCTTTCGGGTCGCCCCGGCCGCGGCGGCGGACTTGCACCGGCCCTGTCCCGGTCCGACGGTCTTGGCCCAGGCGCTGTGTCGGAAAACGCCGCGGACGGTGCAGCCCGATGGCACCGTGGTCTGTGAACGCCAGTGGTTTCAGGTGGATGAACCGCGCTATCCGAAACGGGTCGTGCTGGAGGAGCACTTGGATGGCAGCCGCCATCTCACCGTGGAGGGCCGTCGGCTCCGGTATCACCGGTTGCCCGCCCGGTCGGCTCGCGCCGCGGCGCCCCGCCAGCCGCCGAAACCCCCGCGGGCGCCCTCGCCACCGTCGCCAGACCATCCGTGGAAGCGGCGGCCCTTTCAGAGGATGAGGGCCAAACCCTAACCGGACATTTCTATGTTGGTAGAAAGCGGACATTTCTAAATTGGGTTGACAAGCGACCGTAGCGACCTTGTAAAAACCTCCACGCTGGAGTATGCTCGGCGGAGCGTTGCGACCTTCGGATCATCCACCCCCATCGAGCATGCATGAGGCACACATCAATCGTGCGTCATCAGGTTGGAAGCGTATGGCGGCCTCCCGTCTCCTGATCGTCGACGACGAACCCAACATCCGGGAGCTCCTGACCGCGAAGCTGTCCCACTTGGGATACGACTGCCGGACGGCGGAGTCCGCGGATCGCGCCCTCGCCCTGCTGGAACAGCAACCATTCCATCTGGTCCTGAGCGATATCATGATGCCCGGCACGTCGGGCATCGACCTGCTCCAGCGGATCGTGCGGGCCTATCCGGACGTCGCCGTGATGATGCTCACGGCGGCGGTCGACACACACCTGGCGGTTCAAGCGATGAAGCTCGGCGCGTACGATTACGTCACCAAACCCTTCAATCTCGAGGAACTCTCCGTCCACGTTGAAAAGGCCCTGGAGCGCCGACAGTTGCTGCTGGAAAATCGGGAGCACCATCGGCTCCTCGAACAGCGCGTCGCCGAGCAGACGCAGGAGATCCGCGCGCACCTCGCCCTCGAGCGGCAGCGCCGTGCAGAGCTGCACCACACGCTCAACCTGCTCGAGGAGTCCTACCACGACACGATCGACGCGCTGATCATGGCCCTCGACTACCGCGACAACGAGACCCAGGGTCACACCCAGCGCGTGTCGGTGTACACGGTCGAGCTGGCCCAGGCGCTGGAGGTGAGCGGCCCGGAACTGGAAACGATCAAGCGGGGCGCCATCCTGCACGACATCGGGAAGATCGGCGTGTCCGACACCATCCTGCGCAAACCGGCCAAACTGACCGAGCAGGAATGGGTCGAGATGAAACGGCACGTCGAGTACGGCTACAACATGTTGAAGGACATCGCGTTCCTGCAGGACGCCGCCAAGATCGTCCTGCATCACCACGAGCGCTACGACGGCTTGGGGTATCCCAACAAGATCTCCAACGGCTCGGTGTTGTTCGGCGCCCGGATTTTCGTGGTGGCGGACACGTTCGACGCGATGACGTCGGAACGCCCGTATCGCAAAGCCCTTCCCTATGATCAGGTCAAAACCGAAATCGTGCGGTGTTCCGGCACCCAGTTCGATCCCCGCGTCGTGGAGACGTTTCTGGCGATACCGAAGGAACGGTGGGGGGAATTGCGGCGGAGCGTGGACGACACGCTGGCCGCGCGCCGATCATGATGACTTCGGAGTGTGTCCGAATATCGGGGTGTTGGAGCCTGTTCAGGAGGGGCCAGATGCAAGGCGGAGCGAGGAATCCCCCCGGAGCGTACTGAGTCGTACGTGAGGAGGGATTCCGAAGCGGCAACGCCGCAGATGGCCCCTCATGGACAGGCTCCTAGAGTCCCGTTTCGGACTTCCAATGCCGCGTTGACAGGTCGACGGCACGGCGCAACTCCGTCCAGGTCGTTTCGGGGATGCGCATGAACGCCTCGACCACGAGCGGGTCAAACTGCAACCCCGCGCATCTGGCCAGTTCCCCGCACACGTCCTGATACGTCGACACCCCTCGGTAGGGACGCTCGGATGTCATCGCGTCGAACGTGTCCGCCACCGCGAAGATTCTCGCCCCCATCACGATGTCGTCTCGGGCCACCCCGCCGGGGTATCCGGTCCCGTCGTACCGCTCATGATGATGCAGGACGATCTGCGCGGCGTCCCGCAGAAAGACGATCCCCTGGATCATGCGGTGGCCGTACCGCACGTGCCGTTTGATGTCCGACCACTCGGCGTCGGTCAATTCCCCCGCCTTGGTCAGGATCGCATCGCCGACGCCGATGTTTCCGATGTCGTGAAGCAACGCGCCGCGCCGGATGGTCTCAAGCTCCGAACCGGACAGTCCCAGGGTCTTCGCGATTTCCTCGGAGAAGACGGCGACGCGCTGGGCGTGACCCTTGGATTCATGGTCGCGGTAGTCGAGCGCCAGGATCAGCGCCTCCAGGGTGGCGTCGTAGGTGGTCTGCAGGGTGTCAACCGTCTCGCGGAGCCGCGCGCATTGTCCCTGCGCGGACAGGAGATGCTCTTTGATCTGTCGGGTCTGCCGTTCGATCTGGACCTGCAGGTCGCGCTGATGGGAACACTGGCTCTTCCACGCCTGGTATTTATCGATCGCGTGCTTGACGCTCGAGACGACCTCGTCCAGCTTGAATGGCTTCGTGAGATAATCGGATGCCCCGAGACGAATCATCTCCCGCGCCCGCTCCACGTCCGAGAGGGCCGTCACCATCACCACCTCGATTTCGGGCGCGAACGCCTTGATGCGTCTCAAGAGCTCGAGCCCGTCGATCCCTGGCATCCGGATATCGCTCACGACCAGGGCGAAGTCCCCGGATCGAACCCGGTCGAGCGCGGTCGTGCCATCCGAGACCACGACGGTCGCGTAGCCCGCGCTTGCGATCGCCTCGGCCAGGAGCGCGCCGACCGCCGGTTCGTCCTCGACGATCAACACGTTGGGTTTCATCATGCTCCGACTCCCTCACCGCCCTTGCGGGCGCCCGGACCACATCCGACGACGACTTCCAAATCGCATTCATTATAATTTACAGGGCCAAATGCGCAATCGAGACCCGCACGCATCGAAGACGATGAGACACCGAGGGACCCACGGGAATCGCTTGACACGCCGTTCCACGCCATGATAAAAAACGGCCATTCTCGGTGGGTGCTGGTGTGGGATGGTCGGCATTGCAGAAAGGGAGGTAACGTGGGATGGCCAGAGGCAAAGTGAAGTGGTTCAACGGCAGCAAGGGCTACGGGTTCATCGCTCAGGAGGGGGGCAGCGACGTCTTCGTGCACTTCTCCGCCATTCAAGGTGACGGATTCAAATCCTTGGACGAAGGCCAAGAGGTTGAATTTGAAGTCGTGAATGGTCCGAAGGGGCTTCAGGCGGCGAACGTGGTCAAAGTCTGATCACGGCCTCGACAGCGACAATCAACACGACGGCCCGGGGACGACGCCCCGGGCCGTCGTGGTTTCGAGCAAATCGCTTCAACCGTTTATTCCCATTCGATCGTGCTCGGCGGCTTCGTCGAGATATCGTACACCACCCGGTTCACGCCCTTGACCTCGTTGACGATCCGATTCGACATGGCCGCCAGCACGTCGTAGGGCAGCTTCACCCACTCCGCGGTCATGCCGTCGGTGCTCGACACCGCCCGGACGGCGATGACGTTGTCGTACGTCCGTTCGTCGCCCATGACCCCGACGCTCCTGACGGGCAACAGGACCGCGAACCCCTGCCACATCGCGCGGTAGAGTCCGGCCCGCTTGATCTCCTCCAACACGATCGCGTCCGCCTCCCGCAACACCGCCAGCCGATCGGGCGTGACGCGCCCGAGGATCCGAACGGCCAGACCGGGACCGGGAAAGGGATGCCGGGACAACAACTCGTCTGGGATTCCGAGTTCCGCCCCCAACAACCGCACCTCGTCCTTGAACAATTCGCGCAACGGCTCGATCAGCTTGAACTTCATGCGCGACGGAAGGCCGCCGACGTTGTGGTGGGTCTTGATGGTGGCCGACGGCCCTCGCACGGACACGCTCTCGATGACGTCGGGGTAGAGCGTGCCTTGCACCAGCCAGCGGGCGTCGGACAGCCGCGCGGCCTCGGCCTCGAAGACCCGGATGAATTCGCGGCCGATCACGCGTCGCTTGGCCTCGGGGTCCTCGATCTTCGCCAGCTTCGAGAGAAACCGCGCCGACGCATCCACGCGCTTGACCCGCAATCGCATGGTCCGCCTGAAGGTCTCGATCACCTTGTCGGACTCCCCTTTACGCAGGAGGCCGTTGTCGACGAAAATACAGGTCAGCCGATTGCCGATCGCCTCGTGCACGAGGCTCGCCGCGACCGTCGAGTCGACCCCCCCGCTCAGCGCGCAGATCGCCCGCTCGCCCGCGAGTCGCTCCCGCAGCGACGACACCGCCTCCTTCCGGAACGACCCCATCGTCCACGTCGAGGCGCAGCCGCAGATGCCGTGAACGAACTGCTCCAGCATCGCCCGCCCCTGCGGCGTGTGCGCGACCTCCGGATGGAACTGGAGGGCGTAGATCCGCCGGCGAGGATCCGCCATCGCCGCGACCGGCGAGTTGGAGGTGTGGCCGATCGCGTGAAATCCTGGCGGCATCGCTTCGATCCGATCGCCGTGGCTCATCCAGACGCGACACGAGAGGATCCCGGCATTCGAGCCCTCCGGGCGGATCCGGCCAAACATCCCCTCGCGCTCGTCGATGATCAGTTCGGCGTCGCCGAACTCCCGCCGCGCGGCTTTCGCGACCCGGCCGCCCAGCAGCGACGTGAGCAGTTGCATGCCGTAACAGATGCCGAGGATGGGCACCCCGAGGTCGAGCATGCGGCGGTCGACCGTGGGCGCGCGTCGATCGTACACGCTGGCGGGACCGCCGGAGAGAATGATGCCTCGAGGATGAAACGCTTCGATGGTCGCGAACGCGGCGTGATGGGGCATGATCTCCGAGTAAACCCCCGCCTCGCGAACGCGCCGAGCGATCAGTTGGGTGTATTGCGATCCGAAATCGAGGATCAGGATGCGGTCGGAGATGGGCACCACCGGGGGAAGACGATCGCCCCGAGACCCGGTCGCCGTGATTCGTCGGCCTGCGCGGCCCCGCGCGGGCCCGGACGCCGACGATCGCCCGGTCAGATCTCCCATTCTCGGCGGTAGTTGGGGGCTTCCTGGGTCACGACCACGTCGTGGACGTGGCTTTCGCGCAACCCCGCCGCCGTCACCTTGATGAATCGCGCGTCCCGACGCAGATCCTCGATCGTGCGACAGCCGCAGTACCCCATCCCGGAACGGAGCCCCCCGACCAACTGGTAGGTCACGTCGGTCAGCGGACCTTTGTACGGGACGCGCCCTTCGATGCCCTCCGGCACGAGCTTCGCGTCGGGCCGCCCCTCCTGGAAATAGCGGTCCTTACCGCCCTTCACCATCGCGCCGAGCGACCCCATGCCCCGGTAGAGCTTGTACGTCCGTCCCTGGAAAAGAATCGTCTCGCCGGGGCTTTCGTCGGTGCCCGCCAGCAGGCCGCCGAGCATGACCGCGCTCGCCCCCGCCGCGATGGCCTTGGTGATGTCCCCCGAGAACTTGATCCCGCCGTCGCCGATGACGGGCACGTCCAGCCGGTCGGCCACACGCGCGCAATTGGCGATGGCCGTCAATTGCGGGACGCCGGTGCCGGCGATGACCCGCGTGGTGCAGATCGAGCCCGGCCCGATCCCCACCTTGACCGCGTCCGCGCCGGCCTTGATTAAATCCTCGGCGGCCTGGGCGGTGGCGATGTTGCCGGCGATGACGTCGACATCGGGGTGACCGGACTTCACCGCCTCGACCATGTCGAGCACGTCCTGCGAATGGCCGTGCGCCGTGTCCACCACCAGGACGTCCACCCCGGCCGCAACCAGCGCATCCACCCGGCGCCGCGAATCCTCCCCCACGCCCACCGCCGCGCCGACGCGGAGCCGCCCGCGTTCGTCCTTCACCGCGTGGGGGTACTGGATGTTCATCTTGATGTCTTTGATCGTGATGAGGCCCTGGAGCTCGAACCGATCATTGACGATGGGAAGCTTTTCGATGCGGTGGGCCTGCATCAGCGCGCTGGCCTGGGCCAGCGTGGCGCCCTCGGGCGTCGTGATGAGCTTGTCGCGCGTGGTCATCACCTCGGAGACCCTCAACCCCGTGGTCTCAAACTGCAGGTCCCGCCGGGTCACGATCCCGACCAGCCGGCCGTTCTCCGTCACCGGGATGCCCGAAATGTGATGCCGCCCCATCAGCGCTTGCGCCTCCCCGATCGTGTTGTCCGGCGAGATCGTGATCGGATCGGTGATGATCCCGCTCTCCGATTTCTTGACCTTGCGGACCTCCGCGGCCTGCTCCTCGGGGGCGAGGACGCGGTGAATGATCCCGATGCCGCCGACCCGCGCCAGAGCGATCGCGAGCGGCGCCTCGGTCACCGTGTCCATCGCGGCGCTCACGATGGGGATGTTCAGGCGGATGCGCCGGGTCAGGCGCGTGGTGGTGTCGACGTGCTTGGGCAGGACGGCTGAACGGGCCGGGATCAAGGCCACGTCGTCGAATGTCAGGCCTTCTTCGATATCCCTGTTCAACATGAGCGAGGCGTCCGGTCGCCGGGGAAACCGAGTGGCATTCTGTGTATCATATTCTCCCGGCGACGGTCAAGCCGGCCCCTGTTCCCGCATGCGCTTACCGGCGGCGCTTGCGCTCGTCGGCGTTCAGCACGCGCTTTCTGAGACGGATCGATTTGGGCGTCACCTCCACCAGCTCGTCGTCGGCGATGAACTCGATCGCCTGCTCCAGCGACAACCGGCGGGGGGGAACGAGGACCAGGGCATCTTCCGCCGTTGACGACCGGATGTTGGTCAGATGCTTTTTCTTGCACGGGTTGACGATGAGATCGCCTGGACGCGCGTGCTCGCCGATGATCATGCCCTCGTAGACCGGCTCGCCGGCCCCGATGAACAGCGCGCCCCGCTCCTGGACGTGGTGGAGGGCGTACATCACGGACTCGCCGGCTTCCAGCCCGATCAACGTGCCGCGATTGCGACCGGGGATCTCTCCCTTGAACGGTTGATACCCGGAAAAGGTGTGGTTGATGATCCCGGCGCCCTTCGTCGCGGTCAGGAACTCGTTGCGATACCCGAACAGGCCGCGGGCGGGAATGTCGAAGACCAGGTGCACCCACCCGTTGCCGTCGTTGACCATGTCGTTCAGCTCGGCCCGGCGCGGACCCAGCGCTTCCATCACCACCCCGACGTTCGGCTCCGGCACGTCGAGGTACACGCGCTCCATCGGCTCCAACCGCTCGCCGTCGACCGTTTTATAGATCACCTCCGGCCGCGAGACGGCCAGCTCGTATCCCTCGCGCCGCATCGTCTCGATGAGGATCGCGAGGTGCAGTTCCCCGCGACCCGACACCAGAAAGGCGTCGGTGTTGGCCGTCTCCTCCACCCGGAGCGCCACGTTGGAGCGCAGTTCGCGGAACAGCCGCTCGCGCAGGTTCCGCGACGTCACGAATTTCCCCTCGCGGCCGACCATGGGCGAATCGTTGACCATGAACGACATCGAGATCGTCGGCTCGCCGATCGACAGCGGGACCAGCGGCTCGGGGTGCTCCGGGTCGGTCAGGGTTTCCCCGATTTCGATCTGGTCGAAACCCGCCACCGCCACGATGTCCCCCGCTCTGGCCTCCGTCGCCTCCAACCGCTTCAGCCCCTCGAACGCGAAGAGCTTGGTCACCTTCCCGGTCTGGATCCGCCCGTCCGCCGCAACGCGCGCGACGAGCTGATTGAGCCGGATCGTCCCCCGCATGATCCGACCCAGGCCAATGCGGCCGACGTAGTGGTCGTAATCCAGGGTGGTGACCTGGAGCTGCAGCGGCGCCGCATCATCCCCCGGCGGCGGCGGGATTCGGGAGACGATCATCTCGAAGAGCGGCCGCAGATCGACGCCCTCGCCGTTCGGGTCGAGCTTCGCCACACCGGTCTTCGCCGAGGCGTACACGACGGCGAAGTCCAACTGCTCGTCGGTCGCCTTCAGGTCCACGAACAGATCGAACACTTCGTTCACCACCTCGACCGGTCTGGCTTCGGCCCGGTCGATCTTGTTGATCACCACGATGGGATGCAGGGACAGTTCGAGGGCCTTGCGCAGGACGAACCGGGTCTGCGGCATCGGACCGTCGACGGCGTCGACCACCAGCAGCACCCCGTCGACCATCGTCAGGATGCGCTCCACCTCGCCGGAAAAGTCGGCATGCCCCGGGGTGTCCACGATGTTGATGTGGATCTCGGGGTCGCCCGACGGGGGCTGATACCGCACCGCCGTGTTTTTCGCCAGGATGGTGATCCCCCGCTCCCGTTCGAGGGCATTGGAATCCATCACGCGTTCACCCACCGTCTCGTGGGCGGCGTACGCCCCGCCCTGTTGCAGCATGCGATCGACCAGGGTCGTCTTCCCGTGGTCGACGTGGGCGATGATCGCAATGTTGCGGATGTCGTTGCGGACCACCGCGGTCTCACTCTTTTTCACGTGTTCTCCATGCTCGATAAACAAAAACCCCAAGACGGGGTCTCGGGGCTCGACAGGATGCTACCCTCGCACACTGCGACCACCATATCACACAAGGTCCTCGTCGGTCAAGGCGAGCGACGGCATTCGGCCGCACGGCGAGCGGCGGTCACCGCGAGGTGGGCGAGCCGGGTCGGCTCCGGCACCCGGAATCGGCGCGCGCACCGGAGCACGGTGCGGACGGCGAACGGCAGATCGACGAGATGTCCGATCGAGACGTAGATGGGGCGCACACCGGTCCGGGTCCGCACCACCGCCCCGAGCACCGAGCCATCCTGCGGGTGTCTCAGGGGAACCGAGCGGCCCTTGGCGGCGGCCGGCAACCGATGCGTTCCAAAAAGCCGGCTTTTCGCGCACCCGATCGTGGGAAGATCCAGCGCCACGCCCAGATGGCTGGCGAGGCCGAAGCCGCGCGGATGGGCGACGCCGTGGGCGTCGCACAGCAGCACGTCGGGCCGCACGGTCAGACGCGCCCACGCCGCCAGGATCGCCGGCATCTCCCGGAACGAGAGGAGACCGGGGATGTAGGGAAAATCGAGCGGAGCCGCCCCCTCCGACGACTCGACGACCTCCAGCTCGGGAAAGGTCAGCACCACGATGCTCGCCAGGGCCAGCCGGCGCTCGGGCAACACCGCGACGTCGGCGCCCCCGACGTGCCGAATCGTCCGACTGCGGGTCCGGCGGACCACCCGGGAGGCCAGGTCGCGTTGAAGCGCGACGGCTTCCCGCGGCGAGAGGGGCCTCGGATCAGTCGTCCCGATCACCGGTCTTCGACGGCGCCGCGGTCGATCGATGGAACACCTCGGGGCGGCGCGAACGGACCCACCTCACCGCCCGATCGTACAGCCACGGCGGCGCCGCGGACACCAGGAGCATCAACCATCGCATGCGCCGCGGAAACACGATCACCACCGTCCTGCGACGGACGCCCCGGGCGATCCGACGCGCGGCCTCGTCGGCGCTCAGCAGCCAGGGCATGGGAAACGGGTTGGCCGCCGTCATCGGCGTCGTCACGAAGCCCGGACACACCGTCATCACGTGGACTCGACCGTCGAGCCGGAGGCGCAGGCTCTCCATCCACGCGTTGAGCGCCGCCTTGGAGGCGGAGTAGGCGCCCGCGTTCGGCAGGCCCCGAAACCCGGCCACACTGGAGACCGCCACCAGCGACCCCGCTCCCCTCGCCTCCATGGTCGGGATAAACGGCGCGAGCGTCTGCACCGCCCCGAGAAAGTTGATCGCCATCACCTCGCGCGGGACGCGGTCGTCGCCCCCCGTCTCGTCGTCGCGCAGACTGATCCCCGCATTGGCGATCACGAGATCGACCTCCCCGACCCGCGAGAGAAACGCCGAGGCGGCCGCGTGGACGGCGTGGGCGTCGGCCACATCCACGGGGTAGACCTCGACCTCGGCGCCGCGCGCCCGGCAGCGCACGGCCACCGCGTGGAGGGCCGCTTCCCGTCGGGCGAGCAATCCCAGCGTCCGTCCGGGCTCGGCGTACAGAGAGGCGAGGGCCTCGCCGATCCCGGACGAGGCGCCGGTGATGAAGATCGTCCGAGGCGTCCGTCCCGTGCCCACGGAACACATCCTCCCTCGTCGGACCACGCCTCCCCGTCCTACAGAGCCAGGGACGGTTCCGCGTTGAGATCGAGCGCGGCCATGGGCGCCTCGTGCGATCGGTGGAACGCCGCGACCGCGATCATCGCGGCGTTGTCGGTGCAGTGACGGGGACCAGGCAAGACGAGGCGGTATCCCTCACGGGCCGCGCGGTCGGCCATCACGGCGCGAAGGCGCGAGTTCGCCGCCACCCCGCCGCCCAGGATGAGTTCGCGCACTCGATAATGCCTCGCGGCCGCGAGCGTCTTCTCGACCAGGACGTCGACCACCGCTTCCTGAAAACCGGCCGCCAGATCGGCGTGTGCCCGATCGCCGGACCCCTGCTCGCGGACGGCTCTGACGAAGGCGGTCTTCAACCCGCTGAAACTCATATCGAAGGCCTGATGGGCGGGGCGGGATGACGGCGGCCGCCCCATCATCGGCCGGGGGAACGAGAAGCGGCTCAGATCCCCGCCGGTCGACACGCGATCGATCGCCGGCCCTCCGGGGTACCCCAGACCGAGGCAGGACGCGGCCTTGTCGAACGCCTCGCCCGCCGCGTCGTCGATGGTGCGCCCCACCAGGCGGTAGCGGCCGATCCCCTCGACGTAGTAGAGATGCGTGTGCCCTCCGGACACGATGAGCGCCACCGCGGGAAATCGAAGGTCGTGGCCCGACAGCACCGGGGCCACGATGTGGCCTTCGAGGTGATTGATCGCCACCAGGGGACGACCGAGGGCGTACGCGAACGCCTTGGCGAATGAAATACCGACGAGCAGGGCGCCCGCCAAACCCGGTCCCGCGGTGACGGCGATGGCGTCCAGGGCGCCCGCCGGAAGTCCGGCTTTCTCCAGCGTCCGCTCGACCACGCGGTCGATCATCTCCACGTGGCCGCGACACGCCAGCTCCGGCACCACCCCGCCGAATTTCCCGTGCACGCCGGACTGGGTCGCGAGCTCCTCCGCCATGGTCACGACGCCGTCGGCGACCACCGCCGCCGCCGTTTCGTCGCAGGAGGTTTCGATGCCCAGGATCAACACGAGAGTCCAACCGGAAAGAGGTGAGGGATCGCAGAAACACGGAGGGGCGGGGTAACCCCGCCCCTCCAGGACCACTATCTCAATTCGCCGCCGTTACACTCCCGCCATGACTTCTTCTTCCACGAACGACGGGGTGTTGTCCTTCAACACCACCTTGACGCGCTTGTTCTCCATGTCCTTGAAGCGGCCGCGCAGCAACTCCTCCGAGAGCGGGTCCTCGATGTTGCGCTGCACGCAACGCCGCATCGGCCTGGCCCCGTACATCGGCTGGTACCCTTCGTCGGTCAGCCATTTCTTCACGTCGTCGGCCAACTCAATTTGAATCCCCTTCAAGGCGAGGCGCACGTTCACCTCGTCGATCAGGATGTCGACGATCTTGGTCAGGTTGTCCTTCGTCAGCGGGTGGAAGACGACGATCTCGTCGATCCGATTCAGGAACTCCGGATTGAAGGTCTTCTTCAACTCGCCCATGACGTCGTCCTTCATGCGGCGGATATCGCCGCTTTCGCCGCTCTGGCGGAAACCGAGCGATGCCCCCTTGTCGATCATCCGGGCGCCGACGTTCGACGTCATGATGATCACCGTGTTCTTGAAGTCGACCTTGCGGCCGAGGCTGTCGGTCAACGCGCCGTCGTCCAGCACCTGGAGCAGCATGTTGAAGATCTCGGGGTGCGCCTTTTCGATCTCATCGAACAGCACCACCGAATACGGCCGCCGACGAACCTTCTCGGTCAACTGACCGCCCTCTTCGTAGCCGACATAGCCGGGAGGCGCTCCAACCAGCCGTGAGCTGGCGAACCGCTCCATGTACTCCGACATGTCGATCCGGATCAACGCGTCCTCGTCGTCGAAGAGGAACTCCGCCAGGGTCCGCGCGAGCTCGGTCTTGCCGACGCCGGTGGGGCCCAGGAAGACGAACGACCCGATCGGCCGGCGTTCACCCTTCAGGCCGGCGCGGGCGCGCCGGATGGCCTTGGACACCGCGGTGATGGCTTCTTCCTGGCCGATCACCCGCTTGTGCAGGGCGTCCTCCATGTGCAGGAGCTTCTTGGATTCCTCCTCCTCGAGTTTATAGAGGGGAATGCCCGTCATCTTCGCCACCACGAACGCCACCTCTTCCTTGGTGATGCTCGTCCGCTGCTTTTCCTGGCCCTTCTTCCACTCGCGCTTGGAATCCTCCAGCATCTTCTTGAGCCGCTCCTCCTCTTCGCGGAGCTTCACCGCCTCTTCGAAGTTCTGGAGCTTGATCGCCGCGTCCTTCTCCTTGGACACCTTCTTGTACTCCTGCTCCAGTCCGCGGAGATCGGCCGGCAGCGCGTAGTTCATCAGCTTGGCCCGCGACCCGGCCTCATCGATGACGTCGATGGCCTTGTCGGGGAGAAACCGGTCCGTGATGTACCGGTCGGACAGGCGCACCGCCTCGACCACGGCGTCCTCGGTGATCGTGATCCCGTGGTGCTCCTCGTACCGATCCTTCAAGCCCTGGATGATCTTGATCGTTTCATCCGGGCTCGGCGGCTGGACGTGGATGGGCTGGAACCGGCGCTTGAGCGCGGCGTCCCGCTCGATGTGTTTTCGGTATTCGTCGAGGGTGGTCGCGCCGATGCACTGGATTTCGCCACGGGCCAGCGCGGGCTTCAGCATGTTCGACGCGTCGATCGACCCTTCCGCGGCGCCCGCCCCGACCAGCGTGTGCAACTCGTCGATGAAGATGATGATGTTGCCGGCGCTGACGATCTCCTTCATCACGACCTTCAGGCGCTCCTCGAACTGTCCGCGATACTTGGTCCCGGCCACCAGGGACCCGAGATCCAACGCGATCACGCGGCGGTTTAAGAGATTGTCCGGAACCTCCGAGGTGACGATCCGCTGGGCCAGCCCCTCGACGATGGCCGTCTTGCCCACGCCGGATTCGCCGATCAGAACGGGGTTGTTCTTGGTCCGGCGGCACAGGATCTGGAGGACCCGCTCGATCTCGTCCGTCCGCCCGATGACCGGATCCAGCGTCCCCTCGGTGGCGAGTTGGGTCAGGTCGCGCCCGAATTCATCGAGCGCCGGCGTGTTGCTCTTCTTGTCCTTCTCGCGGGGAACGCTCTTCTTGAGAAGGTTGATCGTCAGTTGGCGCGCGGTCAGCAGGTTGGCACCCAGGCTGCGCAGGATCTTCCCGCCCATGCCCTCTTCTTCACGCAGCAGCCCCAGCAGGAGGTGTTCGCTCCCGATGTAATTGTGACCGAGGAGCTTGGCTTCCTCGATCGAGAACTCGATGACTTTTTTGACGCGCGGGGTGAAGGGGATTTCGCCGAACGTCATGGTGCCGCCCCCGCTCGGCAGATTGCGCTCGATCTCGAGGCGCACCTGCTCCGGCGACAACCCCATCTTTTTCACGACCGCCAGCGCGATCCCGTCACCCTCGCGCAGAATGGCCAGCACGAGATGCTCGGTCCCGAGGTAGTCGTTCTGATGGCGCTCCGCTTCCTCCCTCGCCAGGATGATGATCTTTCTGCCTCGATCGGTGAATCGCTCGAACATTCTCGCCTCCCGGTGGCCGTTCTTGCGGCTGACCACCCCGCCGTGCCGTCGTGCGCGGGTTCAATCCCATTGTAACGACGGCCCATGCCCATGTCAAGTTTGCGGGCCGTTTCGCGGGCCGGGAGGCATCCTAAATAGGGATTATTTTCCCCAGCACCGCGGCGCGGGATGCGCCGGTGGCGTGGGGAATGTTGTTCGGCTCGCCGTGGAACGTCGTGTACGCCAGGAGCGCGAACGCCATCGCCTCGATCGCCTTGGGGTTCACCCCGTGCGCGGCCATCGACGTCACCGGGACGGGCTCAAAAGCGGCCGCCACCTCGCGCATCAGCGTCGCGTTGTACACCCCTCCTCCCCCGACGATCACCTCGTGCGCCGGCCCGAGCCGCGCAAGAAAGCGCGCGTACGCGTCGGCGATCGACCGCGCGGTGAACGCCGTGGCGGTCGCCACCAGATCGCGCGGCGGGACGGCGCCGCCCGCCGCCCGCCGCCACAGGCGCGCGACCAGCGACCGCCCGAACAGCTCGCGCCCCGTCGACTTGGGCGGGGGCGTCTTCAGATAGGGATGCGCGAGCAGCGCGCGGAGGAGGTCTTCGCGCACGGCGCCGGAGGCCGCGGTGCGCCCGTCGCGGTCCATCGTGCGCCGCCCGTCGGTCCAGCGCTCCATCAGGCCGTCGATCACCATGTTCCCCGGCCCCGTGTCGAACGCGATCACGCGGTTCAACGAGCCGCCGGCCGGCAACCACGTCACGTTCGTGATGCCGCCGAGGTTCACGACCAGGCGATGGCGCTTCGGGTGCCGAAAACATCGCTGGTGGATCAGCGGCGTGAGCGGAGCCCCCTGGCCGCCGGCGGCCAGGTCCCGCGGCCGGAAATCGGCCACGGTGAGCACGCCGGTGCGCTCGGCGATGACCGACGGCTCGCCGATCTGCAGCGTGGAGCGGACGAGGTGCCGGCCTTCCCGTCTCGGATACGGCTGATGGGCGATGGTCTGGCCATGCGACCCGATGAGGCCGATCCGGCGCAGCGCGATCCGGGCCTCCGCGGCGATGGTGATCGCCGCGTCCGCGAAGAGCTCGCCGAGGTAGGCGTTCAGGTGGCTGATCTCGTCGACGCGCCCCCCGGTTTGGACCGCCAGGAGACGCTCGCGCAGGCCTCGGGGATACGGGAACGTGCGGTAGGCAACGAGGCGCACGCGACCGCGCTCCCCTCGCCCGGTGACGTCGGTCAGCGCCGCATCGATGCCATCGACGGACGTGCCCGACGACAGACCGATGACGAGCAACCGTTAGCCTTCGGAGGATGTCTGGACGGGAGACCCGCTGAGATACTTGAGCAGGTCCACGGCGTGCTGCTTGGGGTCGACGTCGGTGAAGATCTGACGGATCGCGCCGTCGGGGCCGATCACGAAGGTCGTGCGCTTGGCGTACGCGAAGCCGACGAGGCGGCTGAACACGCCGTAGGCCAGGCTGACGCGGTGGTCCTCGTCGCTCAACAGGGGGAAATTGAGGCGGTATTTCTCGGCGAACGCGCGGTGGGATTCGATGCCGTCGACGCTCACGCCCAGCACGCGCACGTTGAGAGCCTCGAACCGGGCCATGTCGTCCCGGAAGCTGCACGCTTCCTTCGTGCACCCCGGGGTGTCATCCTTGGGATAGAAATAGAGGACCACCGTCCGATTCCCGCGGAACTCGCTGAGGGTCACCGGGCGGCCGTTCTGATCCTTGAGCGTGAAATCCGGCGCGAACTGGCCGACCCGCGCGGGCACGGCGCCGTCCGCCCGCGCCGATCGCGCCCACCCCCATGCGAACCCGACGAGAAGAACCACCGCCAAGCCGACCAGCGCCGCCGTTCTCATGTCTCCCCCTTCGTTCTCAAGCGCGCCGAGCACACCGGCGTGAAGTCCCAGATCCCGTTACGACGGACGCGCCCGGCGTTTGCGGACCGGTTTGGCGCTCGACCGGGCCTTGGCCTTCGGTCGCGACGCCGCGCGTCGCCTCGGGGCGGAGACACGCGCCCGGGCGGCGATCTTCCGAGGTGTCCCGCCGATCGCGTCCTTCACCGCCTCGCCGATCAGCGCCGGGTTCTTGACGACCTTCACCCCGGCGCGTTCCAGCGCGGCCATCTTGTCCGCCGCGCTGCCGACGCCGCCCGAGATGATCGCGCCGGCGTGCCCCATCCGCCGCCCCGGGGGGGCGGTGATGCCGGCGATGAACCCGATCACCGGCTTCTTGACCGAGCGCGCGATGAACGCCGCGGCCTGCTCCTCGGCGTCGCCTCCGATCTCGCCGATCATCACGATCGCCTCGGTGCGCGGATCGCGCTCGAACAGGTCCAGGCAGTCGATGAAGTTGGTCCCGTTCAGCGGATCGCCGCCGATCCCCACGCACGTGCTCTGGCCCAGCCCGCGCTGGGTGACCTGCCAGACCGCCTCGTAGGTCAGCGTCCCGCTGCGGGACACGACCCCGACGGAGCCGGGACGATGGATGAAGCCCGGCATGATCCCGATCTTGGCTTCCCCCGGCGTGATGATGCCGGGGCAGTTCGGCCCGATCAGCCGTGAGGACCTTCCGGCGAGCGCGCGCTTGACGCGCATCATGTCCAGAATCGGAATGCCCTCGGTGATGCAGATGATGAGGGGCACCTCGGCATCGGCGGCTTCGAGGATCGCGTCCGCCGCGAACGCCGGCGGGACGAAGATCAGCGAGACGTTCGCCCCCGTCTCGTCCACCGCCCGGCGGACGGTATCGAACACCGGCGCCTTCTTTCCGGAGGCTTCGCCCAGCCACATCGTCCCGCCCTTGCCCGGCGTGACCCCGCCGACGACGTTCGTCCCGTACGCCAGACACTGGTCGGCGTGAAAC
>MHEO01000035.1 GCA_001803875.1 Nitrospirae bacterium RIFCSPHIGHO2_01_FULL_66_17
GCTCACTCAAGGACACTGGGAACCGACCGGTCATCGCGCGAGGGGATCCACACCACCAAACACTTCGCGCTCCCCCCCGCCTTGTGAAACTCGGACAGGTCCACGGGGTGGGGCGTGAAGCCGTGCTCGCGCAGGGTCTTCTCCAGCGCGTCGCAGCCCGACTGCACGACGATGTCCCGCCCCACCACGACGGCGTTGCAGGCGAAGCGCAGCGCGTCGGCGTCGTTCACGGCGATCGGCTCGGGGACGAATTCACGGATGACGCGGCGGCCGTAGTCGTCGAACGCGGGAGGATAGTAGAGCGCGCGGCGGTCGTCCAGGGGACAGAAGCACGTGTCGAGGTGGTAGAAGCGCGGATCGACCAGTTCGAGGGACAGGACCTCGCAGCCGAGCATCGCGGCGATCGCCTGGTGTGAGCGGATGTCGGAGCGGATGCGGTAGCCGGCGAAGAGCGTGTCGCCCAGCCACAGGGCATCGCCCTCGCCCTCGAAACACGTCTCCTCGGGCAGCGTCTCGATCGAAAAACCCCGCGCGCGAAACCACGCCTCGTAGGTCGGCTGCTCCTGCTGGCGCTCGGGGTGGAGGAAGCGGCTCGCGATGAACCGGCCCGGGACGACGAGGCCGGCGTTGGCCGTGAAGACGAGATCGGGCAGGCCCTTGACGGGGGTCAGCAGCTCGACGCGGACGCCCAGCGTCTCGGTGAGCGTCCCGTGCAGCGCGCGCCACTGGGCACGGGCGCGTTCGGGGTCGGCGGGCCGCCGGAGGTCCATCCACGGGTTGATTTCGTACTCGATCCCGTAGAAATCGGGAGGACACATCAGGAGGGACGTCTGCGGTCGCATGATGGTCGATTCATGTAGGGGCGAATCTCGTATTCGCCCCCCGCAGGGCGATCGCAAGGATCGCCCCTACGATACCCCGTGTGACATGGCTGGGACCAGGTGTTCCGCCAGCGCGCGCAGGAATGGTTCCACGTCGGTCACCAGCCCCATCGCCTGGAAGCTGCCGCGGTCGGCCAGCTTGGTGACGACCGCCGGGTTGATGTCCACGCAGATCAACTTCACCGACGCGGGCAGGATGTTGCCGGTCGCGATCGAGTGCAGGGTCGTCGCGATCATGATCCCCACCGTCACGCCCCGGATCTTCTCGCGCATCGCGTCCTGAGCCTTCACCGCGTCGGTGATCACGTCCGGCAGCGGCCCGTCGTCGCGGATCGAGCCCGCCAGCACGTAGTCGACGCCGTGGACGACGCACGCGTGCATGATCCCGCGCCTCAGTATCCCTTTTTCGACCGCCTGTTTGATCCCCCCGACCCGCCGGATCGTGTTGATTGCGCGGAGGTGGTGTTCGTGGCCCTCGTCCACCGGCATCCCGGCATCGAGCGACATGCCGAGCGACGTGCCGTACAAGGCCTGCTCGATGTCGTGGGCGGCGAGCGCGTTGCCCGCGAACAGGACCTGGACGTAGCCCGCGGCAATCAGGCGCTCCAGGTGTCCGCCCGCGCCGGTGTGGATCACGGCGGGGCCGGCCACCACGAGGACCTTGCCCCCCGCGGCGCGCGCGGTCTTGATGTGCGCCGCCATCTCGCGGATGACGACCGCCTTGGGCTTTTCGGAGGAGACGCTGCTCGCCATGAATTCGAACACGCTGCGCTCAGGCGAGCGGTCGATGGGCGCGACCTTCACCCCGGCGTGGCCGACCACGATGAGGTCGCCGCGGCGGACCTTGTGCATGGGGATCGTCTCGGCCCGGCCCGTCGCGGGGTCGAACCGGATGCCGCAGTCCATCTCCGGCCGCTCCACCGCGATCCACCGCCCCTCGCGCGACATCCACGTGTCGAAGTGCGTGGTGCAGTAAAAGCCGTCGGGGAACGCACCGTCGAGATCGGCGGGGACGAGGCGGGCGTCCTCTCCGGTCACCGGCACCGCGCCATGCTGGCCGATGCGGCTCAGGATCGCCTGCAGGCGGTCGGCGTCCGACGCCGTGACACGGATCGTGGCGCGGCTTGGGTCCTCCCGCCGGTGACCCACGGCCAGATCGACGATTTCGAACGTGCCGCCGAGGGTCATGATCTCGTCGAGGACCTTGGGCAGGATCAACGAGTCGATGATGTGGCCGCGCAGTTCAACCGTGTCGGAGACCATCGCCATCGTCCGCCTCGTCCGAGACGCGACCTCGCGCCTCGGCGCCGTTTAGCCAATCAAATGTTCGCGGATCGCGTTCGCCAGCGCGTCGGCCGTCAGCGGTTCCGACGCCGAGAAGACCAGGCGGCCGCGCTTGTACAGGTGGGTCGTGGGGAAACTGTCGAACTCGTAGCGCTTCTTGATCTCCCGGCACCCCGGGATGTGCATCAGCGCCCGCCCGAATTTCACCTTCGGCGAGAACACCCGGACCGTGCGTTGGATCGCGGGCTCGTACTCCTCGCAGCCGTGGCAGTGGGCGATCTTGAAAAACACGGCCGCGGCCGGCGCCCCGTGGTACTCGTCGAAATTGCCGTCGTTGACCCGCGGCAGTTCGATCGGTTCCGGATGTGGGGTATCCATCTTGAACGTGTGGGCCCTGGCCAGAAAATCGTAGGGGCGCACGGCCGTGCGCCCCTACCGTCTTCCACTGGTTCGACCTACTTGAGCGCCTTGAGCGCGTTCAAGATCTCCTGATCGTCGCGCGCCGACAGGATCTCCTGCACCTTGACGTACTTGACCGTCCCGTGCTTGTCCACGATCACGGTCGCGCGCTTGGTGATGAACTTGTCGTCCAGGTACATCCCGTACTTCTTCGCCACGCTGCCGCCCATGTCGGACAACAGGCGGTGCTTGAGGCCGAGCGAGTCCGCCCACGCCTTGTGCGAGTAGACGCTGTCGATGCTGATGCCGAGCACCTCCGTGTCGGCGGACGCGAATTTCGGGAAATCATCCGTCAGGCACCTATTCTCCTTCGTGCAGACGGGGCTCCAATCGAGGGGATAAAACGCCAGCACGACGTTCTTCTTCCCCTTAAAATCGCCGAGTTTGACTTCCTTCTGGTCCTGATCTTTGAGCGTGAAATCGGGAGCGGTCGCTCCCACCTGTATCTCAGCCGCCATGGTCCCCTCCCTTGTGTGGATGTGTGTTCCGCGCCGCGAAACACCCGATGCGGCGCATCCTCCGGTGAAACGAGGCCCTTCTTCTATCACGGGCCTTTTCGCCTTGTCAAGCCACGCGCCCGGCTTGACAAGCCGAACGGCGGTTTCCTATAGTACCGCCCAGTTTCCCCGCGCGCATCACCTCAAGGAGGAGGACGCATGCACCGCACATCCCCGCCGCGCTTTCCTCGATGGGTCATCTTGACGCTGACGCTCGCGCTCGGGGCCGGCTGGTTGACCGGCTGCGAGGGCATGACCCGCACGCAGAAAGGCGCGCTCACCGGCACGGCGGTGGGAGCCGGCATCGGCGCCCTCCTCGGCCAGAAGGGCGGCCACGCGGGGCGGGGCGCGTTGATCGGGGGCGCGGTCGGCGCCCTGTCCGGCGGCCTGATCGGCAACTACATGGACCGGCAGGCGCAGGAGCTCGAAAAGGTCGCCGACACCCAGCGGGCCGGCGACGGCATCATCGTCACGATGAGGGACAAGATTCTCTTCGACGTCGACAGCGCGACCGTCAAACCCGCCGCGATGGTGAGCCTCGACAAGATCTCGGCCGTGCTGACCAAGTATCCCAAGACCACGATCACCGTGGCGGGCCACACCGACAACACCGGCCGGGCCGACTACAACCTCAAGCTGTCCGAGCGCCGGGCCAACGCGGTGAGGTTCGCCCTGGCGGAGCGCGGCGTCGGCGCGAGCCGCGTCACCGCGATGGGATTCGGCGCCGACAACCCCGTCGCGTCCAACACCACGCCCGAGGGACGGGCCGAGAACCGCCGGGTCGAACTCCACATCGTCCCCAACGACGAACTCAGGAAGGAAGACGCCGCGAGCCCGGGAGGGTGAGGGCCCCACTCCGGTTCGCCCGGCGTCGCCCCGCCCACAGTTCGTGTCCTTTGCTGGACATGCCGTCCGATTTTCGCTACACTGGCCCGGTTTGTTCCGCCATCTGCACGGACGGTTCGTGCTGTATTCCGCTCCCTTGGCGCGGCGCAGAATCCCTGGAGGGGGTTTCCACCACGGCATGAAGATTCGATCCGCCGGCGCCACCGACGTCGGCAAAGTCAGAAGCTCGAACGAAGACTCCTTCGGGGTGTTCGACGATCTCGGACTGTACGTGGTGGCCGACGGAATGGGCGGCCACGCGGCGGGCGAGGTGGCGAGCTTGCTGGCCGTCGAGACGATCCACGAGACGTTCCGGGCGTCCCACGACGCCTCGCCGAACGGCCCCCCCGAACGCACCATCCCCGGCGGCGCGGCGCCCGTCCCCGAGCAGCGCTTGGTGTCGGCCGTCGAACAGGCCAACCGGCGGATCTTCGCGGCCGGCCAGGAGGACGAGGCGCGATCCGGCATGGGGACCACGGTCGCGGCGGTGTGGCTCGACGGCGAGACCGCCCACGTCGCCCACGTCGGCGACAGCCGCCTCTATCGCTTTCGCGACGGCGGCCTCGCGCAGATCACCACCGACCACTCGCTCGTCAACGACTACCTGGCCCGCGGCCTCATGACCCCCGAGGAGGCGATCGGCCACCCGATGAAGCACGTCCTGATCCGCGCGCTCGGCACTACCCCCTCCGTCGCCGTCGACGCCGCCGCCCTGCCGCTGGAACCTGGCGACATTCTGCTTCTCTGCTCCGACGGCCTCTCCAACGTGGTGCCGCCGTCGGAGATCGCGGCCATCCTCGGCGCGCCAGACCTTGACATCTCCGTCCGGTGCCACGGCCTCATCGACGCCGCCAACCGGCACGGGGGGCTCGACAACATCACCGCCGTCTTGGTGCAGGCAGACACATCCTCTTAAGGAGTCCATCTATGTC
The DNA here is from genome assembly GCA_001803875.1 of Nitrospirae bacterium RIFCSPHIGHO2_01_FULL_66_17. Classification (GTDB taxonomy): domain Bacteria; phylum Nitrospirota; class Nitrospiria; order 2-01-FULL-66-17; family 2-01-FULL-66-17; genus 2-01-FULL-66-17. The sequence goes on from MHEO01000035.1 coordinate 4,939, forward strand.
GATGTCGCCCCGCGCCCTCATCCTCATCGTCCTGCTTCTGGCAGTCTTCGCGTTCGGGGGCACGCTGCTCTCGCTCTACATCGACGCCCTCTGGTTTCAGGAGATTGGGTATCTATCCGTCTTCACGACGCGGCTGACCACCCAGCTCGTACTCGGCGCCCTCGTCGGCACGGTCATGTTCGCATGGCTCGGGGTCAATGTCCTCTGGGCCGCTCGGCGCCGCCTGACTCTGCTCCCGCCGCCGTGGAGCGCAATGCTGGCCAACCGGCCGATCCGTCCGCTGCTGATCGGCGCCGCGCTGATTGTCGGCGTCATGCAAGGCCTTCAAGCCGCGGCGCAGTGGCAGGAGTTCCTGCTCTTTCGCCATCCAACCGCCTTTGGACAGGCCGATCCGCTTTTCAGCCGCGACCTCGGCTTTTACGTCTTCACGCTTCCGTTTCTGTCGACCATCAAGGGGTGGCTCCTCATGGCGACCGGGTTGGCGATCGTCGCCAGCGGCCTGCTCTACGTTGCCAATCAGGAAGTGCGCCTCGACCCCGCGCGCGTGGTCGTGACCCCCGCGGCGCGCCGTCACCTCTTCGGTCTTGGCGCGCTCGCGGCGTTGGTCGTGGGGTGGGGGTACTACCTCGACCAGTATCACCTCCTCTACTCGCGCCGAGGCGTCGTGTTCGGAGCGGTCTACGCCGATATCCACGCGCGGCTTCCCGCCCTCAACGTCATGGTGATCCTGGCGGTGGGGGTGGCGCTCGTCCTCCTGTTCAGCGCCGCGCGACGCGGCTGGAAACTGCCGATCGCGGCGGCCGTCGCCTTGCCGCTGACGGGCCTCCTCGGAGGATCGGTCCTTCCCGACCTGCTCCACCGGTTTCAGGTCCTGCCGAACGAGATCGTCATGGAGCGCCCCTACATCGAGCACAACATCCGCCTGACGCGCTTCGCCTACGGCCTGGATGGCATCGAAGCCACGGAGTTTCCCGCGTCCGACCAACTGAGCGCCCGACAGGTGGCGGCCAACACGCTCACCACCAAGAACGTCCGTCTCTGGGATCACCGCCCCCTGCTCGCGACGTACCGCCAACTCCAGCAGATCCGAACCTACTACGACTTCATCGACGTCGACAACGATCGGTACGTCATCGACGGGGAACTCCGCCAGGTGATGATCTCACCGCGCGAGCTCTCGTACAAGAACCTGCCGAGCCGGATCTGGATCAACGAACACCTCACGTACACCCACGGCCACGGGGTGACGCTGGGACCGGTCAACCGAGTGACTCAAGAAGGCCTGCCGGAATTCTTTATCAAGAACATTCCCCCGGTGTCCTCGACGTCGATCACCGTCACGCGGCCGGAAATCTATTACGGCGAGTTGCCGAACGATTACGTCTTCGTGAACACCAAAGCGTTGGAGTTTGACTACCCCTCCGGCGATAAGAACGTCTATGCGACGTACAGCGGCGACGGCGGCATCCCGGTGGGATCGTTCCTGCGCAAGGCGGCGTTCGCCGCGTCGTTCCGCACGATGAAAATCCTGCTCTCGAACGACCTGACGTCCAAGAGCCGGATCATGATCAACCGGAATATTCAGGACCGTGTCTCGAAGCTTGCGCCGTTTCTCCGCTACGACCAGGACCCCTACCTCGTCATCACGAACGAGGGCCGGCTCGTGTGGATCCTCGATGGCTACACCACGACGGCACGATTGCCGTACGCGCTCCCGGTACGAGGGGTGGGAAACTACATCCGCAACTCGGTCAAGGTGACGATCGACGCCTACGACGGTCGGATGCGTGTGTACATCAGCGGCCCTGACGATCCCGTCATCCGCTCCTACGCCGCCGTATTCCCGGGCCTCTTCCAGCCCCTGGACCAGATGCCCGCCGACCTCCGCAAGCACCTGCGCTATCCCCAGGACCTGTTCACGATCCAGTCCCACGTCTTCGCCACGTATCACATGCAGGATCCGCAGATCTTTTACAACAAGGAAGACCTGTGGAACATCCCGCAAAAAGGCGAGCGGGACATGGACCCTTATTACACGATCATGAAACTCCCCGGTGAGGCCCGGGAGGAGTTCGTTCTGATGATCCCGTACACGCCGGCCAAGCGGGACAACATGGCGGCCTGGCTCGCGGTCCGGAACGACGCCCCGCACTACGGAAAACTGATCGTGTACCTCTTGCCCAAACAGAAACTGGTCTACGGCCCGCGCCAGATCGAGGCGCGGATCGACCAGGACTCGGCGATCTCGCAGCAACTCACGCTCTGGACGCAACGCGGCTCGCAGGCGATCCGCGGCAGCCTCCTGGTCGTTCCGATCGAGGATGCCCTGCTCTACGTCGAACCGCTCTACCTCGCGGCGACGGAATCCGGGGCGCTGCCCGAGTTGCGGCGCGTCATCGTCGCCTTCGGCAACCAGATGGTGATGGAGCCCGACCTGGAGACCGCGTTGGCCCGACTCTTCGGCAGCCGGCCGCCGGAGGTTCGTCCCGCCGCGGCAGCCGCTTCACTGACCGGCGATCGCACGGCGGCCGGCCTCCGCCGCTCGGCGCTCGAGCACTACCGCAACGCGCAGCGCCTCGTCCGCGAGGGCGACTGGCAGGGCTACGGCGCGGAGCTGCGGCGACTCGAACAACTCCTCGAGGAGCTTGCCAAGACGCCCTAGCGCCGCTATTCTTCTCGCCCATGCGTCTCCCTCAGTGCAGCGCGATGCGAGCGGCGCCGCGGAACGAGTCCCGCCCGTCACCCCTCTCTAGCGTGACGGACGAATGCTGCTTCCCGTCTAGCGTGACGGACGATTGCTGCCTCCCGCCCGACTGATGTCGTATCCGAGCGGTCCGCGCCGACTCCCCCCCGACCCGTCGGGCTGCGTCGGGGGCCCCGAATTGATCGGGGACAGCCCCGCGATCCGTCGGCTCCGGGAGGCGATCCGGCAGGTCGCCGACTCGCGTTCCACCGTCCTGATCTCAGGCGAGAACGGCACCGGCAAGGAACTCGTCGCGCGGGCGCTTCACGACCTCAGCGTCCGGCGCGTGGGTCCCTTCATCGCGGTCAACTGCGCGGCGATTCCCGAGACCCTGATCGAGACCGAGCTGTTCGGGCACGAGCGCGGCGCGTTCACCGACGCCCACGCCGCGCGCAAGGGGCAGTTCGAGCTCGCCGACGGCGGAACCCTCTTCCTCGACGAGATCGGCGACCTCAGCCTGCGCGCCCAGGGCAACCTCCTGCGTGTCCTGGAGGAGCGGGCGTTCACCCGCGTCGGGGGCACCGACCCCGTCCAGGTCGACGTCCGGCTCGTGGGCGCCACGCACGTCGATCTGGACACCGCCATCCGCGACGGCCGCTTCCGCAACGACCTCTTCTACCGGCTGAACGTCGTCCCGCTCGTCGTCCCCCCGCTCCGCGAGCGCCGTGACGACATCCCGCGACTCCTCCACCACTTCCTGGCAAGGCATGCCGGGCCGGGACAACCCGCTGCGGAGCTCGCGCCGGACGCGTTGGGCTGGCTCGTGCGGTACGACTGGCCGGGCAACGTCCGTGAAATGGAGAACCTCGTCGAACAACTCCTCGCGCTCGCCGACGGTCCGATGATCTGCGCCGACGACCTCCCGGCGAAGCTGCGCAGCCGGGCACACGCGCACGGCCTCGACCAGCGGGTGCGGACGAGCCGGGCCTCGCTGACGGACGCCGTAGCGGCGTTCGAGCGCGACCTGATCGCCGACGCGCTGGAGCGCGCGGGGCACGTCCAGACCCGCGCGGCGCGGCTGCTCGGCGTCACGCGCCGCATCCTCAAATACAAGATGGACGCGCTGGGCATCCCCGTCCTCCGCCCGCGCGCCCGCGCGCAGGGTCGGAAAGCCGCCTAGTTTGACGCTCACCGGGCGCTTTGTTAGACTTCCGCCGTGATCGCCGACCCCCAGGCCAAGATCGCCGCCCTCCACGACAACATCGAGCGCGTCATCTGCGGAAAATCCGAGGCGGTCACGCTCGCGATGGTCACGTTGCTGGCGCGGGGGCACCTCCTGATCGAGGACGTGCCCGGGGTCGGGAAGACGACGCTCGCCCACAGCTTCGCCCGCTCGCTGAATTGCTCGTTCAAGCGCATCCAGTTCACGAGCGACCTGTTGCCCTCGGACATCATCGGCCTCTCGGTGTTCAACCAGCACAGCCGGGAGTTTGAGTTCCGGGCCGGTCCGGTCTTCGCGAACATCGTGCTCGCCGACGAGATCAACCGGACGACGCCGAAGACGCAGAGCAGCCTCCTCGAGGCGATGAACGACGCCCAGGTGTCGGTCGAGAACCACACCCACCCTCTGCCGCGCCCCTTCATGGTCATCGCGACCCAGAATCCCGTGGAATACCAGGGGACGTTTCCCCTCCCCGAGTCCCAGCTTGACCGGTTCCTGATCCGCCTCCACATGGGGTATCCCGACGCGGAGGACGAAAAGCGCATTCTCACGGCCCGCCGCGTCGTCGGGCGCGCCGACGAGATCGGGCCCGTCCTGACCGCCGAGGAAGTGCTCGCGCTCCAGGAGGAGGCCGGGCGCGTGACGATGGACGACGCGTTGACCGATTATCTGATGGCGATCGTCACCGCCACCCGGTCGCGGCCGGACCTCGACCTCGGCGTGAGCACGCGGGGCGCGGTCTTCCTGTATCGGGCCGCCCAGGCGATGGCCCTGGTCGAGGGGCGGACGTACTGCCTGCCCGACGACGTCAAGCGGCTCGTGATCCCGGTGTTCGCGCACCGGATCGTCGTCAATCCGGGTATCGAATCGTTCGGCCGCCACACCGACGACGCCAAAGACATCCTGACCGAGATCCTCGAGCAGGTCCCGGTCCCGTTGTAGCTCACGCCCGGCTCCCATGCCACCCCCGTCTCCACGGCGACGCCCGCGACGACCGAGTCGGACGGTGAAGGTCACGCCGGTCGGCGTCCGGTATCTGCTCCTGTCCCTCGCCGTGGGCCTCGCCGCGGTGAACACCGGCAACAACCTGCTCTATCTCCTGTTCGCCATGATGCTGTCCCTCATTCTCGTCTCCGGCGTCCTCTCCGAGCGGGCACTGCACCGCCTCACCGCGACGAGGACGCTGCCCCCCCGGCTCTTCGCGGGGACGCCGATCCCCTGCCGCGTCACGGTCGCCAACGCGAGGCGGTGGATGCCGAGCTTCTCGCTGCGCCTCCGGGAGCGCGCCGACGCGGGGCGCGTCACGGCGCCGGAAACGCGGTGTCCGCGCCTCAACCCGGGACAGCGCCTGGAGTTCTCGACCGTGATCACGTTCCGCGACCGCGGGCTGCACCGCCTCGAGGGCATCGAGGCGGTGACCGCCTTCCCGTTCGGCCTGTTCGAAAAGTCGGTGTGCCTGCCCGACGAGACGGACTCGCTGGTCTACCCCGCGATCAATCCCCTCCCCCCGCTCGCGGCCCCGAGCCCGCCCGGTGAGGGGCGCCGGGCGGTCGGACGCGGGACGAGCGGCCTGCACCAACTCAGGGATTACCAGGCCGGCGACGATCCGCGTTACATCCACTGGAAGCACTCGGCGCGCCGCGCCAAGCTCGTGGTTCGGGAACCCGAGCGCGAGGGCTCGCGCGTGATCGCGCTCGTCCTCAGCAACCGGCTGCCGCCAGACCCCCTGCCGATCCATCGCGCGTGGTTCGAGGACGCCGTGCGCCTCACCGCGTCGCTCGCGTCCCAGGCGATCGGCGACGGCTTCGAGGTGCTCCTCGCGACCTGGGACGGCGCGAGCCGGCCCGGCAGGGGCCGGCCCCATCTGGAACGCCTGCTGCGGGTGCTGGCGACGATCGCCGATGCGGCCCCGTCCTCCGACGATCGGCTCATCCCGTGGACGTCGGGCCTGCAGAACGCGACCCCGCACCTCATCCTGGTCTGGGACGACCCGGCGTGGTCGCGCGTCCGCCCCCGCTGCGCGCGCGTGTGGGTGATGGCCCAGCGCGGCCAACCCGAGGCGCTCGGCGCATGATCCCCGCGGCGCGAATCGCCTCGCACCTGATGGCCGCCGTGGGCCTGGCCTCGCTCGCGTCCACGGGCCAGATCTGGATGCCGCTGCTCGCCGCGGGCGGCGTCGGCCTGATTGCCAGCCTGGGGATGGACGTCGCCCGCGCGCGCGGCGCGATCCCCACGCCCGCCGCGAATGGCCTGATCGTCGTCGCGCTGGCGTTCGCCGCGGCGGACTATCTCTGGCTGTCGCCCACGCTGCTCCACGTGGGCGCCCACCTCCTCGTCCTCCTCATGTTCACGCGCCTGCGGCACGAGGACTCGCGCGAATACCTCCAGCTCGTGGTGATCGTCTTCCTCCAGGTGCTCGCCGCGGCCGGCCTGACGTTCCCCGGGGCCTTCGCCGCCGGTTTCGTCGCGTACCTGGTCGTCATGGTCTGGGTCCTCATGCACTACCACCTCATGGCGGAGGCCGAGCGGTCGGGCGACGATGTCCTCCCCGGAGACGCCCCGGGCGGCATCGGCCGCTGGGCCCTCGCCGCGGCGGCCGGCGCACTGCTCGTGACCGGGGTTCTGTTCGTCTTCCTGCCCCGCATGGGGTTCGGCCTGCTCGTCGCCTCCCCGCAGTCGGACATCCGGCTGTCGGGTTTCTCGCCCCACGTCACGCTCGGCGCGATCGGCCCCGTCAAGCGTGATCCCACCGTGGTCATGCGCGTATCGGGGGACGTCGGCCCAGGACGCGAGCCGCTCTACCTGCGCGGCGCGGTCTTCGACGCGTACGACGGCCGCCAGTGGCTCAACACGGCCCCCGTCCGGCGGCTCGTCCTCCCGGACGCGGACGGGCGGTTCGCGCTTGGGCGCATCCCGGCCGGGTCGACCTCGTACACGGTGCGGTTGGAGCCGATTGACTCCGCCGTCCTGTTCACCCCTGCGCGCACCGTGGCGATCGACGGACCGTTTCCCGCGGTGGCGGTCGACGATCAGGAGACCTTCGGCGCGCCCTATCCCGCCAGAGCCCGGATCACGTACAACGTGTGGCAGCGTCCGGCCGCCGGGCCCCCGCCCGGCCAGGCGGAGCCCTCCGGACGGCTCGCGCGCCACCTCTCGTTCGACGGGTCCGAAGCCGTCGCGCGGCTCGCCCGCGACGCCGCGGCCGTCGCGGTGTCGCCCGGCGACCGCGCGCGGGCGGTCGAGCGATTCCTCAAGACCCGCTACACGTACACACTGGACGTCCCCGGAGGGGAAGACCAGCCTCTCGAGGAATTCCTGTTTCGGCGGCGATCGGGGTATTGCGAGCACTTTGCGAGCGCAATGGTAGTGATGCTGCGCGCCCTCGGCGTCCCCGCCCGGTTGGTCACCGGGTTCCTGGTCCAGGAATGGAACGAGTTCGGCGGCTACTTCATCGTGCGCCAAGGCGACGCGCACGCGTGGGTCGAGGCGTATCTTGCGGACGTCGGGTGGACGCGCTTCGACCCGACCCCGCCGTCTCCGCCGGCCGATCGGCCGTGGACGGGCCCCGTGGAGCACTACCTCGACCATCTGCGGGCGGGATGGGACCGCTACGTGGTGGGGTTCGGCCTGGGTGATCAGAACGAGGCGATCCAGCGCTTGGAGGCGTCGTGGGACGCGTCGCGCGCGTGGCTCGCCGGCGCCGTCGCCAATGCGTGGGCGCTGTGGCGCTCCGCGGGCGCGATCGGCCCGGTCGTCTGGCTGGCCGTCGCCGCGGGGCTCGCGGGGCTGGTCGGGCTCACGATGCTGGCCGTCCACCGCCCCTGGCGCCGCTTCTTCACCGCGCGCCCGCCCGTTCCGCAGGTCGACTTCTACGCCCGGCTGGTCGAGACCCTGTCCCAACACGGCTTCGCCAAACCGGCCGGCGCCACCCCGTGGGAATTCGCGACCCGGGACGCCGCGCACCTCCCCTGGGCCGACGAGATCCGGACGCTCACCGGCTACTACTACGACGTGCGCTACGGGCGCCGGACCCTCGGCGCGGCCGAGCGCCGCGCGATCGAGGCCGCGCTCGCGGTCCTCGCGCGGCCGGCCGCCCCTACGGAAATCGGTGCTGGAAGAGGGTGGTCGAATACGACGCCCGGAGTCGACCGTCCCCCTCGTCCGACAGGCCGGTCGTGACGCCTGGCACGCTCCACGTCACCCGTCCACGGTCCACCTCGACCAGGGCCCGGCTCGTCGCCTTGGTCAGACCGTAGACGGTGCCCGCGATGACCCCGACGCCCGCCCCGGTCGAGATGTACGAGAGATGGTCCTTCGGATGGTTCGTCAGCGCCATGACCGCGGTCCCGACCAGCGCGCCGATCACGCCGCCGTAGAACCCGTCCACGAGCACGTCGGGCAACGTCGTGTCCTGCCCGCCGGCCCTGGCCGGCGCCGCGATCGCGATCAGCAGCGCGCACACGGCCGCGGTCCACGCCGCGCGCGCGCGGCGGCCCCCCACCCCTCGCCTTCCGATCATAGATAGCCCTCCACGATGAAATCTGCCCCCACCCGCCGCACCGACACGTCGCGCAGCGCCGCCGCGTCCGCCAGCCGGAGGGGCGATACCCCCCCCACCGCCCCCACGGCGTCACGGCCGCCCAGCAGCCGCGGCGCAACCATGACCACGACCTTCCCCACGACGCCCGCGCGCAGCGCCGACGCGTTGACCTCGGACCCGCCCTCGATCAACACCGAGGTCATCTGCAACGCGCCCAACCGATCGATCAGATCGTCGAAATCGACCAGTCCGCCTCGGGATTTCACGGGCACGACCACGGCCCCCAGCGCTTCCAGCCGGCGCCGGCGCGCCGCGGGAGCGCGGTCCGTCGTCGCCACGTAGGTCGTCGCCCCCTCGACCCGTCGCAACACGCGCGCGGTCGGGGGGATGGCGAGACGTTCGTCGAGAATCACCCGGTGGGGATGGCGCCGCGCGCCGCGCCGCGCGGTGAGCCGGGGATCGTCGGCAAGCACGGTCCCGAGCCCCACGATCACCGCGTCGACCTGCGCGCGCAGGCGGTGCGTCAGCGCCCGCGCCCGGGGCCCCGTGATCCACCGCGACTCCCCCGAGGCCGTCGCGATCTTGCCGTCCAGCGTCTGGGCGATCTTCAACGTGACGAACGGCCGGCCGGTCGTGACCCACGACGCGTAGCCCTCGTTCAGCCGCCGCGCCTCGGCCTCCAGCACGCCGACCTCGACCGCGAGCCCCGCCCCCCGCAGGAGCCGGATCCCGCGCCCCCGCACGCGGGGATTCGGATCGCGCATCGCCACGACGACGCGGCGGACGCCCGAGGCGATGACGGCACCGGTGCAGGGGGGCGTCCGCTTCGGCGCGTGACAGCACGGCTCCACGGTCACATAGAGCGTCGCGCCCTTGGCCTCGGCGGCGGCGGCCTCCAGCGCGTGAACCTCCGCGTGCGGCCCGCCCGCGCGACGGTGGTAGCCGCGTGCGACGATGCGGCCGTCCCGCACCACCAAGGCCCCCACCATCGGGTTCGGGCTCGTCCACCCGCGCGCCCTCGCCGCCAGGCGCAGGGCGAGGCGCATGTATGTGGGGTCCGACATTGGCGGTCGATTATCGTTGATGCGGCGAGAAGGTGTCAACGAGAAAGGGGGAGTTCCGGCTTGAGCGGGCGCGCGACTCCACGGAACGCCTACGACCGCGCGCGGGACAGCCGGGCCGGGCCGGGAGCGGTCCCCCCGACCGCCAGCGCCGCGGTCAACCGTTGCCGGAGGACGGCGGCATCCACGGCGCGCTGCATCTCGCCGGCGACGATCAGCGAGACCGTCCCCGTCTCTTCCGAGATCACGATCGCCACGGCGTCGGTCTCCTCGGTGATCCCGAGGGCCGCCCGGTGCCGGGTGCCGTACGTCTCGACGCCGTGGGCTCCCGTGGACAGCGGCAGAAAGCAGCCCGCGGCCGCGATCCGCCCCGCGCGGAGAATCACCGCGCCGTCGTGCAGCGGGGAATACGGCAGGAAGAGACTCGTGAGGAGTTCCTTGGACACGCGGGCGTCGATCACACACCCGACCTCGACCAGGTCCATGAGGTCGTGCTCGCGCTCGACGACCACGATCGCGCCGATCCGGCGGGCGGCCAACGCGACCGACGCCTTCACGATCTCCTCCACCAGCCGGGTTTCCTCCGGCTCGTTGCGCCGCCGGAAGGGGTTTCGCCCGATCCGCGCCAGGACCCGTCGCAACTCGGGCTGAAACAGGATCACGATCGCCAGAAGCGCCTCGGGCCAGTACCGTCCCGGGTCCCATCCGCGGGGATACAGGTCGAGCCACTCGCCCGTGAGGACCACCCCCGCCACCACGCCGATGCCGGTCATCACCCGGATGGCGCGGGTCCCCTTCGCCGCCCACACGAGTCCGGCGAGGGCCCCGCCCGCCAGCGCGATACCGACCAACTCCCACCACGGGATGAGATGCCAAAAGTTCCCCACGAGACTACCCCCTCGCCGCGCCGGCCACGCGTTCAGGCTGCTTGATCGCGTCCACCGTGGCGACCACCTGCCTCATCTCCTCGACGTCGTGCACGCGCACGATATCGACCCCCATCCAGGCGGCCACGGCCACCGCGGCGGCCGTGGGCATCAATCGTCGGGCGACCGGCAGCGGCGGGCGCAGGTCGGTATGCGCCAGAAACGATTTGCGCGACGGACCAATCAGGACGGGGTGCCCCAGCGCGCGGAGGCGGTCGAGCCCGCGCAGGATCTCGTAACTGTAGCGGGGGTCGGCGCCGACGAACCATCCGAGGCCGGGATCGACGACGATCCGATCCGGCGCGATGCCCGCGGCGCGCGCGACCTCGATCCGTTCGCGGAGGAACGCCAGAATGGTCTCGATCACGTCGTCGTACGCCACGTCGCGCGTCGTCGTGCGGGGCGTCTCGTCCTTCGCGTACATGAGGACGACGCGCGCCCCGGCGCGCGCGATCACGCCCGCCATCTCGGGGTCCCACCGCAGGGCGCTGACGTCGTTGATCATCGCGGCGCCCGCCGCCAGGGCCTCCCGCGCGACGGCGGCCTTCGTGGTGTCGACGGACAGGGGCAGGGACAGCTCACGGGCCAGCGCCGCGATAATCGGCACGACGCGGCGACGCTCCTCGTCGGCGGAGACGTCCGAGGATCCCGGGCCGGTCGATTCGCCGCCGACGTCCAGCCAGTCGGCGCCGGACTCCGCCATCCGGCGCGCCCGGTCGAGCGCCGCCTCCACGGTGGGGGTCCGCCCCCCGTCCCAGAACGAATCGGGCGTGACGTTGAGAATGCCCATGATCTGGGTCCGCTCTCCCACGCGCATACGGGCCTCGCGGTCAATCACGGAAACTGGGCGACGACGCGGCCGGGGCGATCCCCGGCCGGGGTGACGATCGGCGGGGCGTCGATCAGGCCGAGGCGCCGGCCCCGATGATCTTCTCGATTTCCGGAGCGTCCAGCACCTCACGCTCCAGCAGGGCCTCAGCCAGGGCCTTCAGGACCTTCAGGTTGGCGCTGAGGAGGCTCTTCGCGCGCTCGTAATTCTCGACCACCAGGCGCTTGACCTCGTGATCGATCTCGACCGCAGTGTGCTCGCTGTAATCCCGGTGCTGGGAAATCTCGCGGCCAAGGAAAATCTCCTGCTCTTTCTTGCCGAACGAGAGCGGGCCCATCTTCTCGCTCATCCCCCACTCGCACACCATCTTGCGGGCCAGTTCGGTCGCGCGTTCGATGTCGTTGCCCGCGCCGGTCGTCATGTGTTTGAGGACGATCTCCTCCGCCGCGCGCCCGCCCATCAGGATCGCGATGTTGTTGTACAGGTATTCCTTGGGATAGGTATACCGATCGTCGGTCGGCAACTGCATCGTCAAGCCGAGCGCCCGCCCGCGAGGAATGATCGTCACCTTGTGCACGGGATCCGTGCCGGGCAGCAGACGCGCGACGAGCGCGTGACCGGCCTCGTGGTAGGCGGTGTTCTTCTTCTCCTCATCGCTGAGGATCATGCTCCGGCGCTCGACCCCCATGAGCACCTTGTCCTTGGCGAACTCGAAGTCGTCCATCTCGACCACCTTCTTGTCCTTCCGGGCGGCGAGCAAGGCGGCCTCGTTGACGAGGTTCTCCAGATCCGCCCCCGAGAACCCCGGCGTCCCACGGGCCACCACGTCGAGCGCCACGTCACTGGACAAGGGGATCTTCTTGGTGTGGACCCGCAGAATCTCGCTCCGCCCCTTGAGGTCGGGCCGGGAGACCACCACCTGGCGGTCGAACCGTCCAGGCCGCAGGAGGGCGGGGTCGAGCACGTCGGGGCGATTGGTCGCGGCCACGAGAATCACGCCCTCGTTGGTGTCGAAGCCGTCCATCTCCACCAGGAGTTGATTGAGCGTCTGCTCGCGCTCGTCGTGGCCGCCGCCCAGTCCGGCGCCGCGCAGCCGTCCGACCGCATCGATCTCATCGATGAAGATGATGCAGGGCGCGTGCTTCTTCCCCTGCTCGAAGAGGTCGCGGACCCGCGACGCGCCGACCCCCACGAACATCTCCACAAAGTCCGATCCGGAAATGGAGAAGAACGGCACACCGGCCTCTCCCGCGATCGCCTTCGCCAGCAGGGTCTTGCCGGTGCCGGGCGGTCCGACGATCAGCACACCCTTCGGGATGCGCCCGCCAAGCTTCTGGAACTTCGGCGGGTCTTTGAGGAACTCGATGATCTCCTCCACCTCGTTCTTCGCCTCATCCACGCCCGCCACGTCGGCGAACGTCACCTTCTTCCGCTCCTCCGACAGCAGGCGCGCGCGGCTCTTGCCGAAGGACAGCGCCTTGTTGCCGCCGACCTGCATCTGCCGCATGAAGAAAATCCAGAGGCCCAAAAAGAGGATGAACGGCCCCCAACTGACCAGGAAGGTGATGTACCACGGATTCTCATCCGGCGGCTTCGCCACGATCCGAATGTTCTTTTCGCGGAGTTGCTTGATCAGGTCGGGGTAGGGCGCCGAGTACGTCCGAAACTTCCCGCCATCCTTCAGGATGCCGGTCAGGTAGTTTTCCTTGATCGTGACCTCGTTGACCTCCCCCCGATCCATTTTCGTCATGAAATCGCTGAAAATGAGATCCTGCTCCTCGGTGCGGGGGGGCACCGTGAAGAGATTGAACAGCAGGATCATGAAGAGACCGATCACGATCCAGAGGACAAGATTTTTCATGCGCGGATTCATGCCGCCGTACCCTCCTGGTTCACCGGGTGGACCCGCGCGGCCCTCGCCGGGACGCGGATCCAAAGGTGACGCCTATCTTACCACACCGTTTTCGGGCTTGACAACACGCGCGCGGGGACGGACCGCCGGATCATTCCTGCTCGCCGTCCTGATCCAGCACGGCGATGTAGGGGAGGTTGCGGTAGTGGTTCTGATAATCCAGCCCGTAGCCCACGACATACTTGTTGGGAATGGTGAATCCCACGTACTCGATCGGCACATTGATGGTGCGGCGCTCCGGCTTGTCTAGCAGGGCGCAGACGCGGAGCGAGTTGGGGTGGCGCATCAGGAGCTTTTTTTTGAGGAAACTCAGCGTCAACCCCGAATCCACGATGTCCTCGACCACGATCACGTCCTGCCCCTTGATGTCGACGGTCAGATCGGAAATGACCTTCACGCGGCCGGTGGATTTCGACGAGGACTGGTAACTGGACACGACCAGAAAGTCGAGCTCGACCGGCACGTGCACCGCGCGCACGAGATCCGCGAAGAACGCGAACGCGCCCTTGAGCACGCCGATCATCACGACGTCCCGGTCCTGATAATCCTCGCTGATGCGCCGGCCGAGGTCCTTAATCCGCCGGCTCAACTCCTGCTGACTGATCATCGGCTTTCCGAAGATGCGTGTCATGTCGTCTCCGAACTGGATTGGCGCGCCGCGGAGCCGACCTCCCGCCCCGCGGGTGCGCGATGAGGATGAAAAAGCGTGTCGTGCCGAACCCGCACCACCACCGTCCGCCCCGTTCCCAACGCGAGATACCGCCGGTCGCGCCGCACGCCGATGACCCATAGCACGTCGCCCCCGGCGACCAGCAGGGGCACGCGGTCGCGTCGCCACCGGGGCACGCGGGTGTCCACGAAAAAGTCCTGCAGGCGCTTGCGCCCCATCATGCCCTCGGGATGGAACCGATCGCCCGGCCGACGACTCCGAACACCAAGCATATCAGGCAAGCGATCGATGTCGAACGCGGCTTCGTGCGGGTCTTCCCCGGGCCCGCGCGGCCGCCCGCCGCGGCCCGCTTCCATCCGGACGGCGACCACGATGCCCCACTCGGGCAGCGCCAACTCCCCCTCGGCGGGGAGCGCCACGGGATCGAGGGCCGGGGCCGGGACCGCCGACTCCAGGCCCAGCCGGATTCGGTCGGCGGCGAAATCCGCCGTCAGGCCCCGGCCGACCGTCACCCGTCCTCCGCGCGCGGACGCTGCGCCCCGAGAGACCGCCTCGACGGTCTCGAAGGCCAGGTCCGTCGCGTCGGGGCGCACGCGGGCCAGCGCGAACCGGATGACGCGGCGGCGCAGCGCGGGGTGGAGGGCGGCCACGCCCTCGCGCGCCAGTTCGATCCACCCGTCGCCCGCCTCGCGGATCAGAGAGATCAGCCGCTCCCCGGCGCACGCGTCGAGCCACGCCGCGTCGTCCGCCAGGAGGGCGGCGCCGCGCGCCAGGGCCTCGACCGCGCGCGGGTTGATCGCGCGGAGCGCGGGCAGGATCTCGTGCCGGACCGCCGTGCGAAGGAACCGGGGATCATGGTTCGAGGGATCCCGAAGCGGTGTGACGCCGATCTCGGCGAGGGAAGCCTCGATCTCCGGCCGCGACACGCCCAGCAGCGGGCGGATGAAGTGTCCCCGCGCGCCGGGGATGCCGGCCAGCCCGGCGGCGCCCGCCCCGCGCACCCAGCGCATGACGACCGTTTCGGCCTGGTCGTCCGCCGTGTGCGCGGTGGCCACCCACCGCGCGCCGGTCTCGTCGGCGACCCGCTCGAAGAACGCGTACCGCGCGGCCCGCGCCGCCGCTTGCAGTCCCCGCCCGCGCGTCGACAGGCTCCCGGCCGGGGCGGCCCCGAGCGTGAACGGGATCGCCCACGCCTCGGCCGTGTCCCGCACGAACCGGGCGTCGCGAACCGATGCCTCACCCCGCAAGCCGTGGTCGAAGTGGGCCGCGTGCACGCGGAAGCCGTCGCGCGCTCCGATCCGCGCCAGGAGGTGGAGCAGCGCCAGCGAGTCCGGCCCGCCCGACACCCCGACCACCACGACCTCGCCGGCCCGGACCGGACCAAGTTGGTCGAGCGACGCCCGCACGCGCGCGCACAGCGACGATCCGATCCCCGACCCCACGGGCCGCCGGGCGGCCGCGCGCGTGCTCATCGTCGGACCCCCGACCGGCCCGTGCGCCCCGCCAGTGCCGCGCGCGCCGACGCCACGTCGCGCGCGATCTGCGCGACCAGGGCCTCGGGGTTGGGAAATCGCTCCTCGCCGCGGACCCACGAGATGAAGGCGATGCGGAGCCGATGGTCGTAGCGGGGCGCATCGGCCCCGAGCAGATGGGCTTCCAACTGGACCTGGTGCGCGCCGAACGTCGGCTGGGAGCCGAGGTACACCACGGCGTCCATCCCCCGCTCGCCCGACGTCAGGTCGTCGACCACCGCCGCGTAAATGCCGATCTTCGGAAGCATCTGCTCGCCCGGCCGGATGTTGGCGGTGGGGTACCCCAGCGCCCGCCCCCGGCCCTCCCCGTGCGCCACCGCGCCGTCCGTCGCGTACGGGCGGCCCAGCAGCCCGGCCGCCTCCGCGACCGCTCCCTCCCGCAGCAGCCGCCGGATCGTGGACGAACTCACCATCGTCTCACCGACCAGGACCGGCGGCTGGATCACCACACGCATCCCGAACGACTCGCCAAAGCGCTGCAACTCCTCGACGCCGCCTTCCCGCCCCTTCCCGAACGCAAAGTTGCGACCGACGTACACCTCGCGCGCGCCGAGCCGGCCGATCAGGTCCTCGCGCACGAATTGCTCGGCGCTGCGGCGCGAGAACTCGATCGTGAACGGGAGCGCGCACACGAGGTCCACCCCCAGCCCGGCCATCAACTCCACCTTCTGGTCGAGGGTCGACAGCAGCGGGAACGGCGTCTCCGGCCGCAGGACCGTCACCGGGTGCGGGTCGAACGTGAGCACGACGCTGGTGCCGCCGACCTCCCGGGCGCGGCCGACCGCTCGGGCGATGATCGCCTGATGCCCCAGGTGGAGCCCGTCGAAGTTGCCGATCGCCACGATCGGCGAAGCCATCGGCCGCTCCGGCAGGCGCCGAATCAGGGTCGTCATCGGCGGCGAAGCCACCCGGCCGCCTCTTTGGCGTAGTAGGTGATGATCAAATCGGCGCCGGCCCGCTTGATCGCGGTCAGCGATTCCATCGCCACGCGCGGCTCATCCAGCCAGCCGGCGCGCGCGGCGGCCTTGAGCATCGCGTATTCTCCGCTGACCTGGTAGGCGGCGAGCGGCCGGCGGAACGCGTCCTTCACCCGCCGGATGATATCAAGATACGGCATCGCCGGCTTGACCATCACGATGTCGGCTCCCTCCTCCAGGTCCAACGCCACCTCGCGGATGGCCTCGTCGGCGTTGGCCGGATCCATCTGATACCCGCGCCGGTCGCCGAATTGGGGCGTCGATTGCGCCGCGTCGCGGAAGGGCCCGTAAAATCCCGAGGCGTACTTGGCCGCGTAGGCCATGATCGGCGTGTCGGGGAAGCCGGCGTCGTCGAGCGCCCGCCGGATCGCCCCCACCCGGCCGTCCATCATGTCGGACGGCGCCACCATGTCGGCGCCCGCGCGCGCGTGGGCGAGCGCCTCGGCAACCAGACGCTCCACCGTCGGGTCGTTCTGCACGACCCCGTCCTTCACGAGCCCGCAGTGCCCGTGATCGGTGTACTCGCAGAGACACACGTCGGTGATGACGGCGAGGTCAGGCACCTGGTCCTTCAGCGCCCGCACCGCGCGGGGGATGATCCCGTCGTCGTCCGACGCCTCCGACCCCGCGGCGTCCTTGACGCGTGGAATCCCGAACAGGATCACGGCCGGGATGCCCAGCGCCGCCACCTCGGCGGCCTCTTTGACGAGCCGGTCGACCGAGTACTGGAACACGCCCGGCATCGACGCCACCTCGCGGGCGACGCCCGTTCCGTGGACCGCGAACAGGGGATAGATCAGGTCGTCGACGCCGACGACGGTCTCCCGGACCATCCGTCGGAACACCTCGCGCTGCCGAAGGCGACGCGGACGATCGATGGGGAACCCCATGTCTCTCTCCTTATGAACGCCGCTCGCCGCGCGCGTGCGCCGAGAGCGCGTCGACCAATGCGGCCATCGTCTGGCGGGCCGCCTGAACGGCGACGGTCAGCCCGCGGCGACGCGCCGCGTCGGCCGTCGTTGGTCCCAGGCACGCCACGACCGCCCCGCGCATCAGCTCGGGGGCGTCGGCGCCGAGCGCGTCGAGAAATCCCGCCACGGTCGACGCGCTGGTGAACGTGACGATCACGCCCGTCCGGCGCCGCAGAGCGTCCGTCACCTCCGGCGGCACCGAGCCGACGGGCCGGTTCTCGTAGACCGCCACCACGTCGACCTTGGCGCCCCGCGCCATCAGCGCCTCGGCCACCACCTCCCGCGCGACCCGCGCGCGGGGGAACAGGATCGCTGCGCCGGCAAGGTCCTCCCCGGCGAGCGCGGCAACGACGCCTTCTCCCGTCGAGTCCTCAGCGACGCGATCGGGCGTCACCCCGTGCGTCCGGAGGGCCTCGGCGGTTGTCTCGCCGATCGCGCAGACCCTGACGCCGCCGAGCGCCCGCGCGTCGCGCCGGCCGGCCTGGAGCCGTCCGAACAACGCCCGCACGGCGTTCGCGCTCGTCACGAGCAGCCACCGGTACCGCGACAGCGTCGCGATCGCGCGGTCGACCTCGTCCCACGAGGCCGGGGGCTCCACGCGGATCGCCGGAGCCTCGATCACCTCCGCGCCCGCCTCCTCCAGTCGCGCGACGAGATCGCCCGCCTGGGCCTCGGCGCGCGTGACGACGACGCATCGACCGAACAGCGGCCGGCGCTCGAACCATTGCAGCCGCTCGCGGAGCGACACGACCTCGCCGACGACGATCAGCCCCGGCGGCTCCAACGCGAGGCGGGCGGCGTCGCGCACGATCGTGTTCAGCCGCCCCACCACCGTCTGCTGCCGGGGGTACGTGCCCCATCGAATGATGGCCGCCGGCGTGTCGGGCGACCGGCCGTGGTCGATGAGCCGCGCGGCGATCTCGGCCAGGTGCGTCATACCCATCACGAACACCAGCGTGCCCTTGGACGCCGCGAGATCCTCCCACGGAATGGCCGATTCGGGCTTGTCCGGATCCTCGTGGCCCGTCGTCACCACCACCGTGGCCGCGTAGTCCCGGTGCGTGAGCGGGATGCCCGCGTACGCCGGCGCCGCGACCACCGAGGTCACGCCCGGCACGACCTCGAACGGCACCCCGGCGTCGGCGAGGGCCAGCGCTTCCTCCCCGCCGCGGCCGAAGACGAACGGGTCGCCGCCTTTGAGGCGGGCCACCACCAGCCCGCGCGCGGCCCGGTCGATCAGGAGGGCGTTGATCGCCTCCTGGCTGAACCTCGCGGCGCCCTTTCGCTTCCCGGCGTCGATGATCTCGGCCCCGGCCCGCGCCTCGGCCAGGAGCGCCGGGTTGACGAGGTAGTCGTACACCACCACGTCGGCCCGGCGCAGGCACTCGCGCCCCCGCACGGTCAACAGCCCCGGGTCGCCGGGACCCGCGCCGATGAGGTACACCGTGGCCGGAGCCGCCGGCCGCTCATCCTTGGTCGGCATAGACCGCCCGGAGGATCGCCTCGCCACCCCGCGCCAGGAGGCGCTCGGCGAGTTCGCGTCCCTTCGCCCGGCCCTCGCCGCGCGATCCCATCACTTCGTCCCGCAGGATCGGGTCGCCCAGGAGCCCGGCGATGAGCCCCGTGAGCGTCAACCGCTCGCCCGCCAGCGTGGCGTGCGCCGCGATCGGCACCTGGCACCCACCCTCCAGGCGTTCGAGGAACGCCCGCTCCGCGTCGACGCAGGCCCGCGTGTCGGAATCATCCAGCACCCGCACCGCGCGATTGACCGTCTCGTCGTCGCGGCGGCACTCGATCCCCAACGCGCCCTGTCCGATCGCCGGGAGACAGATCGTCGGCGGGAGGATTTCGGCGATCTCGGCCTCCCACCCCAGGCGGCGCAGGCCCGCCGCGGCCAACACGATCCCGTCCATCGCGCCCTCGCGGACCTTCCGCAACCGCGTGTCCAGGTTGCCGCGCAACGCCACGATCTTCAGGTCCGATCGATACGCCAGCAACTGCGACTGCCGGCGCAGGCTGCTGGTGCCGATCGTCGCGCCCGCGGGCAGCTTCGCCAGCGGCAGGCGGTCGCGGCTGATGAGCGCGTCGTACGGCTCCTCGCGCCGCGTCACCGCGGCCAGATGGAGGGCCGCGGGCAGGGCGGTCGGTACATCCTTCATGCTATGGACCGCCAGATCGACGGCGCCCGCGAGCAGGGCTTCCTCGATCTCCTTGACGAAGAGACCCTTGCCCCCCACCTTGGCCAGGGGGACGTCGAGGATCTTGTCGCCGGTCGTTTTGATGATCGTCAGCGCGACGCGAAGTCCCGGCTGTGCCGCTTCCAACCGGCCCTTGACCCAGTCCGCCTGCCACCGCGCGAGGAGGCTGCCGCGCGTCCCGATGGTGAGGCGAGAGGGAGCGGCCGCCATCAGCCGCTGCCGGAGCGGGGACGGTCGGCCGCGGGCGCCTCGCCCAGCGGCACCCGCTCCTCGCCGGCCGCCGGGGGCGCGGACGATGCGTTCTCCTCGTCCAGGCGGAACAGCTTTCTGACGGTTTCCGCGTAGAGCGCCCCCTCGGGATGGTTCGCCTCCTGCTTCAGGGCGACCACGGGCGCGTGCAGGAGCTTGTTCACGAGCGCCGAGGTCACGCCGTCGAGGAGCGCGCGGATCTCGTCCGCGGTCCCCGCGCGACCGAGGCGCGCCACCGCCCGTTCGACCTCCGCCCGGCGGAGGGACTCGACGCGGGTGCGCAGATCGACGATCGTGGGCGTCACCTCGAGCGACTTGAGCCACTGCATCATCCGCTCGATCTCTTCGGCGATGATCGCCTCGGCCTTGATCGCTTCCTTGTCCCGCTCCCGGCGATTGGCCTCCACCACCGAGTTGAGGTCGTCGATGTTGTAGAGAAAGATGTCCTCGATGTCGTTGACGCGGGGGTCGATGTTCCGCGGCACCGCGAGGTCGATCAGGAACAAAGGGCGGCCCCTGCGCAGGCGCGCGACCTCGGCCATCTGGGCGGCCTCCAACAGATAGTGATCCGCGCCCGTCGAGCAGATCACGATGTCGGCCTCGATCAACTCGGCGAGAAAGGCGTCGCGCGAGACGGCATGCCCCGCGTAATCGCGCGCCAGGGCGTCCACCCGCGCCTGGTTGCGCCCCGCGATGCGCAGCTCCTCGGCGCCCTGCGCGACCAGGTTGCGGGCCGCGAGCTCCGCCATCTCGCCCGATCCCATGACCAGCACGCGGGTGCGGTCGAGCCGCCGGAAGATTTTTCGCGCCAGTTCGACGGCGGCGTAACTGACCGACACGGCGCTCTCGGCGATCCGGGTTTCGGTGCGGACGCGCTTGGCAACCGAGATCGCCTTCTTGAAGAGCTTGTTGAGGACAACGCCGGTGGACTTGTGGGCCAGGGCCGCGTCGAAGGCGTCCTTGAGCTGGCCCAGGATCTGGGGCTCGCCGACGACCATCGAATCGAGGCTCGAGGCGACGCGGAAGACGTGGCGAATCGCGTCGGCCGACGCGTAATAGTACAGGTGGGACGCGGGGGAATCGAGGGTATCGGGACGATGATACGAGGTGAAAAAACGGGTTGCGCCCTCAAACCCCTCGTCGGTATTCCTGACCGCGGCGCACACCTCGACGCGGTTGCACGTCGACAGCACGACCCCTTCGGTCACGCCGCGGTAGGACCGCAGCCGGTCCAGCGCGCTCCCCCACTCCGCCTCAGGCAGGGCGAACCGCTCGCGCACCGCAACCGGGGCGGTCCGGTGATTCAACCCCACAACGATGATGTTCACACGCGCCGCCCCCGACCGGCCCTCGCCCAAAGCCCCGAACCGCTGAAAACTCTTAGGGTTTCAGATTATAGGGGTCGGCGAAAAGGCAAGTCAAGCTCAGGCGGCCGAACACCGGGATCCCCCGCGCGGATCACCCGCCAAACGCGGCATCGAGCAAGGGCTTGACTTCGCCCTTGCGCTCCATCTCGTCGAGGACGTCGGTGTCGCCGTAAAACTGCCCGTTGATGAACACCTTGGGCAGCGTCGGCCAGTTGGTCATCTTCGAGAGATACTCCCGCTTGGGCATGTTCTCCAACACGTCGACCACCTCAAACGGCTGCCCGTACTTGGCGAAAAACTGGACGGTTTCCAGCGTGAACCCGCACCGCGGCGCCGCCTTGGTGCCCTTCCCGTAAATGAGAATCTTGTGCTGCTCGAGTTCGCGCTTCACCTCGTCTTCAATCGGATTTCCCATCGTATCTCCTTGTTCCCGGTCGGCCTCGCCGCGCCGGGCTAATTCGACGCGACACCGGCCTCGTCCGGCGTGTGGGCTTTGAGTTCCATGGCGTGGATGCGTCCATCGGCCATGGGTTCCCGCAAGGCGTGATAAATCAGCCGGTTGCGGTCGAGCAGGTTCTTGTCCTGGAAGGCGACCGACACCACCCGGATGCTGAAGTGGTCGCGCGTCCCCGTCCGGTCGGTGATCGAGACCACCGCGTCCGGCATGGTCGCCCGCAGGCACGACTCAATGGCTTCGTTGCTGATCATCGCGAACCCCGGTGATCTCTATAGACGGTCATCATAGCGTATTCCGCCCCCTGTCCGCAACGCTGAGCGCGCCGTTGCACAGGGTGTTGCGAAGGGGGCGCAGACCGGGATGGACGCCGGTCGCTCGGCCCGCGATGCCTGACCCGACCCCGAGCTTGCGTCGCTATTCCATTTCCGCCATGATTGGGTGTATGAAGAGAGGGGGATGACTCCGCTGCACCTCATATTCAGCCAAACATCACAGGAGGAACACGATGGGCAAGGGCATGCAACAGAAGAAAGCGACCAAGAAGAAACCCGCCAAGACACTGATGGAAAAGCGCGTCGCAAAGGCCGCCAAGAAGGGCCGCTGATTCGGCCCGAGCTTCGGCCGTTCTGATCCGATGCGTGAATAGAATTGGGGATCGACCACGACGCGCCATCTCAATCCGGACGCTCGTCCGCGCTGGGTTGCAGATACAGCGGCGCGTAGCGCAGGACCCACGGCACAAAGCACCCCAGCCATGCCATAGCGGCGAGCGGGATCAGCGCCGACCCCAGGGCAGCGGAGACCAGCGGGAGCTCCGCTGCGATGCGCACGGCCGCGGTGGCCAGTACGCCGAGAAAGCAACTCCAGGTCAGCCGGTCCGCCACCAGAGGGCGCCCGGAGTGCCCCAGAGACACCCGCGACCCCATGCCGATCACCATGGCGGAAAAATAGCCGATGGTCAGGGCATGCAGCGGCGCCAACCCCAACACGCTGACGCCTCCTAACTGCGCCAGGCTTTGCAAGCCGTACAGCAGCAACGCCGCCGCCAGGCCCAGCAACGACAGGTGCAGCACGGCCAGCAAATGCACGGTCAGACAGCGGCGCAGTCCCCAGCGTACCGCCAGGTACACCACGATGACCGCCATGGGCAAGTCCACCAGCCACAGCACGGGACTCGCCCCCGCCAGATCCAACAGCCCATGCACGAACGAGCCCGCGAGTAGCACCGGCAACGACCAGGGCGGCCGGCCCATCACCGACTCGCCGAGCACACGCCGGGAGAACACCGGCACCATGCGGGTGCTGACCGTGAGGAACACCGGCAAGGCGAAGAACCAGATACCGCCGCGGCGCGACAGCTCCGCCCAAAACACCGCGCCGCTCCACAGCCAGAGGAGGAAGGCCAAAGCACCCAACCAGCCCATGGTCAACGCGCCGACCAGAATCAGTGAATCCGCCTTGGGCTGCGGCGGGCTCACGACAATCACCCGGGCCAGGGCAGCGACCCCCACCCCCCACCCCGCCAGTTGAACCACGATGCCCATGGCCATGATCGTCCGCCCTGCCGACAGACCCGCATAGAACAACGCCAGGCCGGCCACCATGAGCACGAAGGAGACCACATAGTCGCCGCGGCGTACCTCGACCCCGAGCCAATTGGGGATGGCCGTCATGAGAAACCCGAACATGAAGAACGGGAAGAAACCGTAGAGCATCAGGTATGCATGAGCCCACGACGACGGCACCGTCCATGCGACCGGAGCGTACCACCCGGCATCGCGTGCCAGCACATCGGTCAGCCACCAGGCAACGGTCAGTATGGCTTGTGTGGCACCAGCCAAAAACATGACGCGGTGCGGTGCCGAGGTGAAGGTGGCCCATCGGGAAGCCATCAGAGCCATGCGGTGGTTCCGATCAACACACATCCTCTTCTTGTCGCACGTTGCGTCCTCAGCCGGACCAGTCGGCAACGAACAGGGTGTGCGTGTCGCGCTTCGCGTGCGGGTACGCCTTGGCGCCGACCGCGGTCGCGCGAAAACCCGCCCGGGTGAGGCGCTTCAAGAACGCGCGGTCAGTCGACCCAGACCAGAAGACCGCTCGTCCTCCCACGCGGAGCGCGCGGGACAATGCCGTGAGCGCGGGGGCCGCGTAGAGGCGCGCATTGGCCGCAACCACGATCGCGGCCGGGCCGTTGTCGATATCGAACAGGACCGCGTCATACTGGCGCACGGTCGCGCGCGCCAGTACGGCCAAGACATCGTCGATCCGGATCTCGACGCGCGGGTCGTCGACCAGGCCGCCGTTGACGGACTGG
>MHEO01000036.1:0-112 GCA_001803875.1 Nitrospirae bacterium RIFCSPHIGHO2_01_FULL_66_17
ATGATGTAGTGGTACCTCATGCCGTGGCTGTGCGCCATGGCGAGCCCGCCGTCTTCGCGCCTCTCTCCAGTTTTCATTCTCTCTTCCGCCCACCGCGTTACTCCCTGTCAGT
>MHEO01000036.1:203-380 GCA_001803875.1 Nitrospirae bacterium RIFCSPHIGHO2_01_FULL_66_17
GGGGTTGCTATGGGTTTGCATGGTTTGTTCCCGGCGTTGCCGGCGTTTTCCGCCGGCACGCAGCGGAAGCATCAATTCAAGAATTATCCCGCCAAAGCATTCCGCAGGTTGCTGATCGGTTTGCTGCTCACGCCGATGCCGCGCATGGCGGCAGCCGACGTCGCGACGTGGACCCTC
>MHEO01000036.1:444-807 GCA_001803875.1 Nitrospirae bacterium RIFCSPHIGHO2_01_FULL_66_17
CGGCCCGCGAGGGTGAACTGACCCAAGCGGGTTCCTGGCCCAATCCCACGATCGATCTGCGCGCCGACGACAGGCTCGGCCAAGAAGATGGACGCGGCGGCACGGACTTCACGCAGTTCGCGCTCTCCCAGCCGCTGCCACTGCGGCGCGTGCCACGCGAACGCGCGGCGGCCGAGGCGCGGCTCGCCGGCGCCGAGGAAGGCCGACGCTTGCGGAGACTGGAGTTGGAGCGTCTGGCAGCGCAGGCGTTTCACGAACTGCAACGGGTGCAGGCAAGACTCGAACTCGCGCGGGCACGGCTGAAGGAGACCGAAAGCTATCCCGGCGCCGGCGGCGCGCGCGATCGGCTCGTGCGTTATCTCG
>MHEO01000036.1:934-1502 GCA_001803875.1 Nitrospirae bacterium RIFCSPHIGHO2_01_FULL_66_17
CGTGGCCGAGGTGACTTCACTTGCCGAACCTTCCACGCCGCCCGCGATCGAGGCGCTCGAGCGGAATCTCGAAAACCATCCTTTGCTCGCCGCGGTACGCAAGGAGCAGGAAGCCACCGAGGCAAATATCGCGGCGGCGCGATCGCAACGATTTGCCGATCCAGCGCTGAACCTGTTCCGCGAACGCGACATCCTTGCCGGCAGCCGGCGCGATGTCACCGGCATCGGGCTGAGCGTCCAGATACCGCTGTGGAACACCAACTCTGGCATCGTCGACAAGGCCAAGGCCGATGCGCTGCGCGCGCGCACGGAGCACGAAATCGTCCGGCGCGAGGCGCGCGTGCGCCTGAATCAGGCGTACACGGAACTCACGCGCACGCTGGTGCAGGTGCAACGGTTGCATGCGAGCCTGCTCGAACCCGCGCAACGGTTGAACGATCTGACGCGCAAGAGTTTCGCCGCGGGCGAGGCGAACGTGCTCGCGCTCATCGACGCCGCCAACAGTTATTTCGACGCGCAGGCGCGTTACGTGGAGTTGCTTGTACAGGCACAGGGAGCCGCCGCCGAT
>MHEO01000037.1:0-1526 GCA_001803875.1 Nitrospirae bacterium RIFCSPHIGHO2_01_FULL_66_17
CTGTGATCGCCGGCGGACTGTGGGCGTTTCGCACGCTCCCCATCGACGCCTTTCCCGACATCTACACGCCCCAGGTACAGGTGATCGTGAAGGCGCCAGGCATGACTCCGTCCGAGGTCGAGAGCCGCATTACCTTCCCGATCGAGATCGAGATGCAGGGTCTGCCGCGCCAGACGGCGCTGCGATCGCTGAACAAGTACGCGCTCGGGCTCGTGACCGTCTGGTTCGAGGACGGCACCGACATCTACTGGGCGCGCCAGCAGGTGGCCGAGCGCCTGAACCAGGTGCGCGCTAGCTTGCCCACCGGCGTCGAGCCGGTGCTGGCGCCAATCACCACGCCCTTGGGCGAGGTCTACATGTACCGCATCGAGGGCGGGAAGCTGAGCAGCACCGAGCGGCGCACGCTTCAGGACTGGACGATCCGCCCGCGCTTGCGCACCGTGGACGGTGTCGCCGACGTGAACTCGCTCGGCGGCGAGGTGCGCGCCTTCGAAGTTGCGGTGCAACCCGAGCGGCTGGTGCGGTACGGCCTGGGACTCGACGAGGTCGAACAGGCGATCGAGGCGAGCAACCGCAACGCCGGCGGCGACCGCATCAACCGGGAGTCAACGACGTTGCTGGTGCGCACGGTCGGCGTGCTGCGCGGTTTGGACGATATCGGCAGGGTGGTGGTGGCCACTCGCGCCGGCGCACCGGTGCTCGTCCGCGACGTAGCCGAGGTGCGCCTGGGATCGCTCATCCGCTACGGCGGCGTGACCGCCGATGCCAAGGGTGAAGTGGTCACGGGTCTGGTGCTGCTGCGCAAGGGCGCGAACGGGCGCACCACGGTCGAGGGGGTGAAGCGCGAGCTCGCGGCGCTTGCGCCAACGCTGCCCGAGGGCGTGAAAATCGTACCGTTCTACGACCGCACCGATCTGATCGAGTCAGCCGTGTGGACGGTGGAGAAGGCTCTGGGCGAGGCGGTGGTGCTGGTGCTGATCGTGCTCATCTTGTTGCTCGGGAATCTGCGCGCGGCGCTCACCGTGGCACTGATCCTGCCGTTGTCGGTGCTGTTTACGTTTCTGGCGATGCGCCTGTTCGATGTCTCCGCCAATCTCATGTCGCTCGGCGGTCTCGCGATTGCCATCGGCATTCTGGTGGATGCGGCCGTGGTGATCGTGGAGAACATCCACACGCAACTCGCGCACGCGCCCCGGGGCGTGAGCCGGCTGCATCTGGTCTACCGCGCCGCCGCCGAGGTTGGGGTGCCGGTGCTCTCGGGAGTACTCATCATCGTCATCGTGTTCCTGCCGCTGTTCACGCTTTCCGGTCTCGAAGGCAAGATGTTCACGCCGCTCGCCCTCACTATCTGTTTCGCGCTTATAGGATCGCTCATACTTTCCCTCACCGTGATCCCGGTGCTCGCGAGCCTGCTCATGCGCGGAGGCGCGCATGGTGAAGACCGTGTCATCGCGGCGATCAAGCGCGTCTATCTGCCGGCGATGCGCTGGGCGCTGGCGCACCGCAAGGCCGCGATCGGCGGCGCG
>MHEO01000037.1:1546-2334 GCA_001803875.1 Nitrospirae bacterium RIFCSPHIGHO2_01_FULL_66_17
GGCGCGCTCATCGCGCTTGGCTTCTCCGCGGCACTGTTTCCGTTCATCGGACGCGAGTTCATGCCGACCATGGACGAAGGCTCGACCGTGGTAATCATCGAGAAAAAACCGGACATCACGCTCGAGGCCTCGCTCGCCGCGGACGCGCAGTACCACCGTGCGATGATGGAGCTGCCCGAGGTCACCGGCGTGGTGTCACGCACCGGCGCCGATGAGCTGCGTCTCGATCCCATGGGCCTCTATCAGACCGACAACTTCGTTCTCACCAAACCGCGCGGCGAATGGACGCGCAGCCTCGCCGAGTTCCAGGAGGCGCTGCGCCAGAAACTCGAAGCCTTCAAGGACATCGAGCTGGCCTTCACCCAGCCGATCGACATGCGCGTTTCGGAGATGCTTTCCGGCGTGCGCGCCGCGCTCGCGATCAAGGTCTACGGCGACGACCTCGCGGTGCTGGAGGAGAAGTCGAAACAGATCGAGGAGCTGGCCGCCAAGCTGCCGGGCGCGGTGGACATCGTGCGTCCGCCGCTCCTCGGCCAGCAGTACCTGCAAGTTGAGATCCGTCCGCAACAGACTGCGCGCTATGGAATCAAGGTCGAGGACGTCAACCGTCTCATCGAGAGCGCGGTGGGCGGCAAGGTCACGACCGAAGTGATCGAAGCGAGCCGGCGCACCGCCGTGTTCGTGCGCTTTCCCGAGGCCGCGCGCACCCCCCCGCAGGCGCTGGCGCGGCTGCTGGTCGAGACGCCGGGCGGCGCGAAGGCACCGCTTTCGATGCTGGCCGACATCCG
>MHEO01000038.1:0-4431 GCA_001803875.1 Nitrospirae bacterium RIFCSPHIGHO2_01_FULL_66_17
GTGCGGTAGGCCGCGAACTGCGGGATCGCGATGGCGGCCAGAATGCCGATGATCGCGACCACGATGAGCAACTCGACCAGGGTGAAACCCCGCTCGCCCTTGCTGATCTTCGTCCTGAGCTGGTGCATCGCCTTGAACATGGCCTCTCCTCCTCTGTGAGTATTGGCCGGCATCGGTCCGCCGGTTTCGGCGCTAAAGTATAGCAGGATCTGTGCCGAGGCGCCATTTGATCGAAATCCATAGTCAATCCATTACATTATCACTCAAGTGGTCATGAGGAACATGTTGAGACGGCCCTGAAGGTGTCAACAAGTGTTCCTGGTGTGACAATTTTTGGTGCTATTCCCGCTGGTCTATCCCGGTCAGACAGAAATTCCCCGCCAGTGGTTTTGTCTGAAACACACAAAAGAAGCGAGGCCGAGCGCTCAGCCTCGCTTCCCTCACCACACGGTATCGATTACAGCTACAGCGCCGTTCCAGTACAGTTATTGGCATTGGTTGCAACGACGAGAGTCGTCAGAGGAGTCCCAATTGTATCGAGGATGTACAAAGCGGCGCTCTGCTCCGACTCACCGCAGAAGCGCCGATCGCCGGCATCACTCTTGGAGGTTATGGCGTAGGTGGTCGCCGTCACGGTGGCCGTTGGGGCAGCGGCGAAGGTCGTGACCCCCATTCTCACATTCTTGCTGACGGCAAAGGTACCCACGGTATTCCCGTCGAACATGAGCAAGAGATTCCCAGGGCTAAGCGCCGCAGGGGCGTAGCTGCCATTGTCGGCAAAGAGGTTTTCCTCGCTGGTCCGGACGTTTCTCAGATCGCTCAGGGCGGTCGCGTTATAGCTGCGGGTCCGGTACACAGAAAACTGCGGGATCGCGATCGCGGCCAAAATACCGATGATTGCGACCACGATGAGCAACTCGACCAAGGTGAACCCCCGCTCGCCCCGGCCGATCTTCGTTCTGAGCCGGTGCATCGCCTTGAACATGACTTCTCCTCCTCGATGAATATGAGCCGGCGATCGGGCTACCGGTTTCGGGCTGAGGAACAGCATGATCTATGCCAGAAACACCATGCCGAGTAAAACGTGATAAATCAATCTAATTGCTATTCTGTCCCCATCTGGTCCATTGCCGGATTGCCCGGCCGGAGTCAACGGCTGTTCCTGGACTGACAATTTTCTCGTCACGGTCAGAACCCGGCTCATCTTATATCGAGGAAGGAGAAGCGGCTCGTTCGGACACATTCTGGTTCATCGTTGCCGGCTTCTCGGCCTCTTTCTTCGCCTTCGCCCGCTGAATGCGTTCCTCCGCTTCGGGGTCCCCGAACCCGGCGCTCTTGTATCGCTCGATCAGCTTGGCGTTGGCCGGATCGAGTTCGAGGGACTTGAGCCACGATTCGCGGGCATCCTGATCACGCCGTTTCTTCAGATACGCCTCGCCCAGGTGCTCCTGAATCACCGCGTCGTCCGGCATGAGGGACGCCGCCCGTTCGAGTTCCTTCAACGCATCGTCCCACTGCCCGAGCTTGAAATGCGCCCAGCCGAGACTGTCGATGTACGCCCCGTCGTCGGGCTTGATCGCCAGGGCGCGCTGAATAAGGTCGACCGCTTCCGGCAGCTTCATCTCTTTCTCGGCGTAGGTGTAGCCCAGATAGTTCAGGGCTTCCGAGTACTTCGGATCGAGACGGATGGCCTCTTCCAACTCCTTCACGAACCCATCGAACTGTTTGAGCTTGTCGTACGTCAACCCGAGATTGAAATGCAGTTGGGGATGATCGGGGAATTTGGCCAACCCCTCCTTGAAGAACTCGACCGCCCGGTCGTAACGCTCCGACTGGGAATACACGAAGCCGGAGACCAAATACACCTCCGGCCGCTCCGCATCTTTTGATTTCGCCTTCTCGACGACCGCCGAGGCCTCGTCGAATCGCTTGGCCTTCGCGTACAACAACCCGAGCTGGAGATACGCCTCCAAAAGATCGACGTCCAACGACACGATCTTCTCGAATTGCACGATCGCTTTCTCGGGTTGCTTTTGTTCATCGTACAGGCGGCCCAGATAGTACAAGGCCGCGGTATCGGTCGGCCGCGCCGCGATGACCTGCTCCAACTCCGCGATCGCCTCGGCTGGCTTGCCCATCTCGCCGTAGATCCGTCCCTTGAGAAGACGCGCCTCGACGTTCTTCGGATCCCCGCGCAGCAACTCGTCGAGGAGTTCGATCGCCTGGTCGAACGTGCGTTCCTGGAGGTACAACTGGACCAGGCGGCCGACGGCGTCCGCGTCGTGGGGATCGACCTTCGCGAGCAGCCGCTTGTAGACGCCGACCGCCTTGGCCCGATCGCCCCGCTGCGCGTAGAGATCGCCGAGCGCGATGTATGCGTGCTCGAAGAACGGAGCGAGTTCGATCGCCTTTTCGAACTGCGCGACCGCTTGATCCCACTTGTGCTGCCCGGCCGCGACCTTCCCGAGATACAAATAGGCCGCGGGGGCGTTCGGTTCGATTGCAATGGCGCGGCGGATGACCCGCTCGGCGTCCGCATACCGCTCGAGCCGACCGTACAGCAAGCCCAGGTTCAGGTAGGGTTCGGCCTTCTCAGGCTCCAGCGCCGTCATGTGCTCGAACAGTTCCACGGCGCGGTCCACCCGGTCTGTCGTGCCGGCGTACCACCGGCCCAGCAGAAACAACGTCGGAAGATGATTGGGATCGCGGCGCAGCACCTCCTCGGCGAAACGGATCCCGTCTTCGTATCGGCCTTGCTTGAACGCCAGCGAGGCGGCGTGGTGACGGAGCGCCACGGAGTCCGGGTCGACCTGCAGCGCTTTGGCGTACTCCGCGAGCGCGGCGTCGTCGCGATCGGCCAGTTCCTGAAGGTATCCCCGAACGTAGTGGAGATACGACGCGGCGGGCGCGACCCGAGTCGGCCCCGGCGGCTTCGGTGCGGGAGGATGATCGGCGAGCGATGCGCGGGACGCATCGGGAGCCGCGATCGGCACCCGGGCGCAGCTCAGAGGTCCGAAAACAACGAGGGCGACGAGGAGGGCAACCGCGGAACGAACGCCGGTTTCAGGCACTCTTCTTCCCCGGCTGGTCCGGGTCGGGCTTGGGGGACGCGTTGATCTCGGTCGGTTCCTGAACGCCCTTCTTAAATCCGCGAATGGCTTTGCCCAGCCCCGCGCCGATTTCCGGCAGCTTGCCGGCGCCGAAGATCAGCAACACCAACACCAAGATGACCAGCAGTTCCGGCATACCGAGACCGAACATGATAACACCCCCCTAGCGAAGCGAATTGATTATAGGCTCACGGCGAAAAACGTGTCAAGGAAGCGGGCGTCGGAGCCCCTATGGCTCGGGACGGTGCGCGGTTTCGAGGTTTTCAAAGCGGGTGTACCGGTCGATGAAGGCCATTTGGATCTCCCCGGTGGGACCGTTGCGTTGTTTGCGGAGCAGGATGTCCGCGATCCCGCGATTCTCCTCGGTTTGCCGGTACACCTCTTCGCGAAAAATAAACATCACGACGTCGGCATCCTGCTCGATGGCGCCCGATTCCCGGAGGTCGGACAGTTGCGGCTTCTTGTCGCCGCCGCGCGTTTCCACCGCCCGCGACAGCTGGGAGAGCGCGATCACGGGGATCGCCAGTTCCTTCGCGAGCGCCTTCAGCGACCGGGAAATGTCGGAGATTTCCTGTTCCCGGTTGTCGGCGCCTCCACGCCCGCGCATGAGCTGGAGGTAATCCACGATCACCAGCCCGAGCCCGCGCTCCGCCTTAAGGCGCCGCGCCTTCGCCCGCATCTCCAGTACGGTCATCGCCGGGCTGTCGTCGATGTAGATGGGCGCCTCGGCCAATCGCCCGGCCGCCGACGTCAGCTTCGGCCAGTCGGTCCGTCCCAGGAAGCCCGACCGCAGTTTGTGGGCGTCGACCCGCGCTTCCGAGCAGAGCATCCGTAGCACCAACTGCTCCTTGGACATTTCCAGGCTGAAGATCGCCACGGTTTCCCGTTTCTCGATCGCCGCGTACTGCGCGATCGACAGCGCCAGCGCGGTCTTTCCCATCGACGGCCGTCCGGCCACGATAATGAGGTCCGACGGCTGCAGCCCCGACGTCATCTCATCCAGGTCGGTGAACCCCGTGGGGACGCCGGTCACGCGCTCCTTTTTTTCGTAGAGCCGTTCGATCGTCTCGAAGCTAGCCTTGACGATCTCCCTGACCGGGACGAAGGAGGGCCGCATTTTCCGCTCGGCGATCTCAAAGATGCTGCGCTCGGCCTGATCGATGAGATCCTCGACCTTTTCCGAATCGCGATACCCCGACGCCACGATGTCCGTCGCCACGGTGATCAGATTTCGGAGCAGGGCCTTTTCCTGAACGATCTTGGCGTGATGACGGACGTTGGCCGCCGTGGGAACCTGCGCCACCAGTTTGGCGAGGTAGGC
>MHEO01000038.1:4461-11764 GCA_001803875.1 Nitrospirae bacterium RIFCSPHIGHO2_01_FULL_66_17
GATCTGTTCCAGCTCGTTGCGGCGCCGCAGGCATTCGCTCACGGTCACCTGATCGATCGCTTCGTTGACTTCGGTGAGCTCGATCATCGCCTGGAATATCTTCCGGTGGGCTTCGCGATACCACGCCGAGGGCGAGAGGACCTCCAGCACCTTGTTCATGGCCTGGTTGTCGATGAGGATCGCGCCGAGCACGAACTCTTCGGCTTCGAGATGCTGCGGCGGGACCTTCGAGAGCGGGTCAGCGCGATCCATCGTCGGGCCTCTCCGCTCGCCGCGCCAACACGGCCGACGCGGCGGCCGCGGTCGAGAGCCGCCTCGATCGCATCGTCCGGATTTCGGTCAGGACGACCTTGGCCGCGGTCCGGTCACCCACCCCGTGACCATTCGAACCGGGTTCGACGATCCACGCGATATTCAGCGCACGGGCGTAGTCGGCGGCCGCGGGCCGCGACGCCTCCTCGGTCCACAGGGTGACCCGCAGCCCGAGACGACGAAGCTCGCGGGCGATCCGGATCGAGGCGCGATCGGGAGCCGCGGCCAGGAGGACGTCGGAGGCGCCGTAGGCCGCTTCGGACCCGACGCGGTCCAGCGCCTGCTGCAGCCGTTCGAGGTGAATGGCAAAGCCGGTGGACGGGCACGACGGACCGAAGCGTCCGATCAGCGCGTCGTAGCGTCCCCCGCGTCCCACTTCGTAGCCGACCCCCTCGGCGAACAGTTCGAAAATCAGGCCGGAATAGTACGCACGGCCGCGAATCTCGGCCAGATCCAACACGACGGACTTCGAGAGACCGTAGCACCGCATCTGTCGCACCACGTCCCGGAGGACATCGAGCGCCTCGCGGGCGGTCGGGTGATCGACGACGCCCGCGGCGCGGTCCAGCACCTCCTCGCCGCCGATCAGGTCGAGGAGACCGGCCAGCCGTGCGGCGCCCGACTCGCCGTGCCCGTCCCGCCGCAAGAGGTCCGCCACGCGCGTGCGATCCTTCTTGGCGACCGCTTCCTCAAGCAATGCCGCGCCCTCCGGTGACGCCCCGGTCGCCGCGAGCCAGCCCTGAAAAAATCCCACGTGCCCCATCGCCACGGTCGCCCCGGGCAGGCCGAAGCGATCGAGCACCTCCATCGCCAGCGCCACGATCTCCGCGTCGGCGGAGGGATCCGACGGCCCGATCAGCTCGGCGCCGATCTGCACGATCTCCCGCTCGTGCCCCGCGTGTTCGTCCTCGTATCGGAACACGTTCGCGCCGTAGCACAGCCGCATCGGCCGGGGAGCGTCCCGCAGCAGCGTCGCCGCCATCCGGGCGACCTGCGGCGTCACGTCGGGCCGCAGGACCATGACACGCCCCGTCCCGCGATCGGCAACCGTGTACGCCTTCTCGATCAGGCCCGGCCCGAGACCCGGCGCGATGACGTCGAGATATTCGAACAGCGGGGTGACGACCTCTTCGTAGCCCCAGCTCCTGAGCACGCTGAATGCGGCGTGCTCCAGCCGGCGACGAACAGCCGTCGCCTCGGGAAGCAACGTCGCCATCCCCTTGGGCAACAGCGAGCGGTCAGTTGGTTTAGGTCGAGTCATGGTGTCTCTGCCAACCTGGTGTCTCTGGCCAACCTGGCCGTCGAGAAGGGATCAGATGCACGGCGGAGCAAGGCCTCGCACCGGAGCGTACTCTGTCGTACGTGAGGATGCGAGGCCGAAGTGACAACGCAGCAGATGACCCGTTATCGACGGATCAGGTCACAGACGGATCTGCTTGGCGGACAGAATCCCCGGCAGCCGGCGGAGATCCTGCAAGAGGCTCGGCGACACCGGGGAGTCGATCCCGATCACCGAGATCGCCTGCCCGCCGGGGCGCTCCCGGGACAACTGCATGCGGGAAATGTTCACGTTGTGTTGCCCCAAAAACGTGCCGATCGTCCCGATGACGCCGGGCCGGTCGGTGTTGGAAAGCACCAACATCGCACCCTCCGGCATCACTTCCACGGAAAAATCGTCGATGCTGACGATGCGGGGCTCCTTGCGGTGGAACAGCGTGCCGGCGATGCGGGAGATCGCGTCCCCCGCCTGGAGTTCGACCACGACCAGGCTCGCAAAATCCCCGGCGTCGCTCCGCTTCGTTTCGTTCAGCTCGATGCCCCGCTCCTTGGCGATGACCGGCGCGTTCACGTAATTGATGCCGGTTTCCAAAATAGGGTTGAGCAGGCCCTTGAGGATCGCGACCGTGATCGGCGCGGTGGGCAACTGCGCCACCTCGCCGTGGTATTCCACGGTCACCCGACGGATGCCTCCCTCCAGCCGTTGGGCCTGGAACGCGCCCAGCTTCTCCCCCAACGCGAGATATGGCTGGATCTGCGGGAGGAGGTCGATCGGGACGGACGGGATATTCGCCGCGTTCCGGATCACCCCTTTGATCAGGAGGTCCACGATCTGCTCGGCCACCGCCACCGCCACGTTTTCCTGGGCCTCGGTCGTGGACGCGCCGAGGTGCGGCGTGCAGATGAAGTTGTCCAGCGTCAGGAGCGGGTTCGCCGGGTCCACCGGCTCCTTCTCGAACACGTCGAGCGCCGCGCCGCCGACCTTCTTGCTGGCCAGCGCCTGATAGAGGTCGGCCTCGTTGACGATCCCGCCGCGGGCGCAATTGATGATCCGCACGCCGTCCTTCATCGTGGCGATCGTCTCCGCGCGCACCAGGTTGGTGGTCTCCGGCGTGAGCGGAGTGTGGATCGTGATGAAATCGGCGCGCCGGAACACCTCCTCGACCGTCGCCTGCTCTACCCCCATCTGCCGCGCGCGCTCGGGGGAAAGGTAGGGATCGTATGCAATCACCTTCATCATCAGCCCCTGCCCCAGCTTCGCGACGTGGCTGCCGATCTGCCCGAGGCCGATCACCCCCAGCACTTTCTGGTAGAGCTCGACCCCCATGAACTTGGACTTTTCCCACTTGCCGGCCTTGGTCGACGCCGTCGCCTGGGGGATCTGGCGGGCCAGCGAGCACATGAGGGCGACGGCGTGCTCGGCGGTGGTGATCGTGTTGCCGCCCGGCGTGTTCATCACCACGACGCCCCGCTTGGTCGCCGCTTCGAGATCGACGTTGTCCAAGCCGGAGCCCGCGCGGCCGACGACCTTCAGCTTCACGCCGGCGTCGAGCACCTTGGCCGTCACCTTGGTCGCGCTGCGGACCACCAAGCCCTCGTACTGCTTGATCTCGTCCAGCAATTGCTCGGGCGTCAGCTTGGTTTTCACGTCGACCTGGAGGCCGGCCTGTTTGAGGATCTCGACCCCCTGGGTCGACAGACTATCGCTGACTAGGACGCGCATTATGATGTGTCTCTCGTAGGGGCGGCCCGCCGGGTCGCCCGGGGTTCCGCACGTAGGGGCCCTATTTCGCCAGCAGAATCTCCTGCGCCACGCCGACGCCCTTCCCGAGGGTCACGGCGTGCCCCATGCCCTTGAGCACCATTTCGACCGCCGCCACCGCCGTGATCACGTCGAAGGTGTCCGCGTACCCCATGTGCGAAATCCGGAAGATCTTCCCCTTCAAATGATCCTGACCGCCCGCGGTGGTGATGCCGTACCGATCGCGCAGCGCCTTGTACACCGCCTCGGCGTCGACGCCCTCCGGTGTCTTCACCGCCGTCAGCGCGTCGCTGGGCGACGTCTTCGCGAACAACTCCAGCCCGTCGGCTTTCATCGCCTCGCGCGTGGCGCGCGCCAGCCGGCGATGCCGGGCAAAGATGCCGTCGAGGCCTTCCGGCTTGAGCAACTCGAACGCCTTTTGCAATCCGATGATGAGCGAGATCGCGGGCGTGTAGGCGGTCGTGTTCTTTCTGATGTTGTCCCGCTCCCGCTTCAGGTTGAAATAAAATTTGGGCAGCGTCGCCTTCTCGGCCATCCCCCACGCCTTCTCGCTGAGCGAGACGAACGCCAGGCCCGGCGGCAGCATCAACGCCTTCTGCGAGCCGGTCACCACCACGTCCAGGCCCCACTCATCGGTCTTCAGGTCGAATACTCCCATCGCCGACACGGCGTCGACCACGAGCAGGGTGTTCGGATGGTTCCGCACCATCGCGCCCAGCGTTTTCACGTCGTGCGCCACGCCGGTGGAGCTTTCGCTCGCCTGGACGAACACCGCCCTGGCGGGTTCGCGCTTCAGCCGTTGTTCGATCGCCGCGGGATCGACGGCCTGGCCCCACTCGACCTTGACCTCGTCCACGTTCAGGCCGTACGCCTGGCACATCTTCACCCACCGCTCGCCGAATTTCCCGCCGTTGATCGCGATGACCCGGTCGCCCGGAGACAGCACGTTCGCGATCGCGCTCTCCATCCCCCCCGTTCCGCTCGAGGCCAGGATCATGACGTCCTGACTGGTCTGGAACAGCCACTTGAGATCCTCTTTGACGGACGCGACGATCGGCTCGAAGTCCTTCGAGCGATGGTGCACCATCGGCTGCGCCATCGCCAGCAGGATTTCGGGCGGGACGGCGGTCGGACCCGGCGCTAAGAGGTATTTCTTCTGCATGCGATCGACTCCTCCGGCCTCAGGTCTTCCGTTTCGCGGCGGGCGCAGGACCGGCCTTGCCGGACGGTTTGAGCGGCGCCGCTCCCGCGAGGACCGGTTTGCGCCTCGGCGGCGTGTAGGCCATCGGGATCTTCTCGATCTTGGGGTCGCGCAGGCTCATGACGAACGCCGTGAGCATCCAGGTCTGCTCGTCGGTCAACTTATGGATTGCGACGAAGTTGGGCATGATCGTCCGGCCGACCCACTCTTCCTGCCCCGTCTCCTTGTTGACCTGCTTCGTGCCGGGCGTGATCTTCTGCGGGTCTTTGAAATGCTCGAACTCCCACTGGGCCTTGGTGTGGATCGTGGATTCCATGTGCTGGAACTCATGCACGAGATAGAACGACAGCTCGGTGCGGCTGCCGATGCCCGACAGCTCCGGCGCCAGCACGGCGGTCCATCCGTACTGTTTGACGGCGTGGCAGGCCCCGCACTTCATGAACGCGGTTTGCGTGACGAACTGCTTGCCCCACATGATCGCCGGCGCCTCGGGGTACTCGACCCCCGGCTCGTGCATGTCGGCATGACACCGCACGCACGCCGATTGCACCATGACCCCCGTCGCCAACTGGCGATCCAGGTGGTGGACGATCCCGTGCGTTTTCTCGACCACGGTCGCCTGTCCATCGCCGTCATGACAGACCGTGCATCCGTATTTCTCGAAGGGATGGCTCTTCATATATCCATCGAGAAACGGGTGCGACTTAAACGGCTGCGGCTGGTCGGCGAACGCCGGGTTCGCGATGCCCATGTGGCAATTCGTGCACCGATCGGTGCGGTTGAGATCGGGAAGCCACGTCTGGACCAGCTTGGGCGGCGTGTTCGCCAGCTTGAGGTCGCCCGTCTTCTCGGCGAGCACGCGGTAATACTGGCGCTGATACGGCTTCCACTCGGGGTTCTCCTGCGTGTACACCACAAAGCCCAACAACCCGAGGAGCGTCAGGCTCAAGAAGCCGAACAGCACGTTTTTCACCAACATCGGTCTCTGACTCCGCGTGACGAGGGGGAACGCCGCTACTTCTTAAAGCTCCGCTCCAGCCAAATCGCCAACCACACGAACACCGCCATGATGAGGCCCGTTCCCACAACCAGAAACAGGCCGATGCCCACGTTTTGCGCTGTCATCGTCGGATCCTCGCTCTCAGGCTTGCCGCGCCCATGCCGCGCCCGCCTAAATCTTGAACCACGGCGTGATCAAGAGGTATTTGATGTTGAACATCAACCGGATCATCACTTTCAGCGGCACCAGCATCATGGTCATGAAGAAAAACATCATGAGGTTGTACCGCACGAAGCCGAGCGCGTCGTAGAACTTCCGGAAAAAGAGAAACGGAATCGTGAATCCGATCGCGTAAAACGCGCCGGTGATCAGATAGGTCAGCAGGTTGGCAGTCGACTGGGCTATGCCCAGGCCCTGCATCATGATGATTTCAAGATCGATGAGGGACACCGCCGCCGCTTCCTTGTGGAGTTTCCAGTTATCCCACGGCCAGTACCACCCCCAGTCTAGGCCCCGCAGGTACACACCCACCACGATGAAGATGTACCAGAGCGCGAGACCGTAGCAAAACGTCAGGACGGCGAATTTCCGGTCGGTGTAATTGTATTGTCCGATGCCCTTGGGATTGATGTCGATGTACGGGATGACCATCAGGCCGACGATGATCAGACCGGGCAGCACCACCCCCGCCAGCCATGGATCGAAAAAGACCAGGAGCTCCTGCAACCCCAGGAAGTACCACGGCGCCTTCATCGGGTTCGGCGTGGTGTCGGCGCTGGCCGCCTCTTCGAGCGGAGCGCCCGAGAGCAACGACAACACGATCAGCACCACCGTCGAGGCCAACATGGCGAGAAACTCGACGTAGACGAGGTGGGGCCAAGTGAACATCGTTTCCTCGGGGGGCCGCGCCGTCCCGGGAGCCCCCCCGCGGACCAGATCGGCAAGGCCGTATGTCTTTTTCGGATCGCGCGCGGCAACCGGCGCGTGGGTCTGATCAGCCATGTCCGCTCCTAACCGAGCTTGCCAAGCACATCGCCATCGATCACAGAGGTCCTGAAAACCCGTCTTTCCGAATCCGCCAGAAATGCACCGCCATGAACAGGGCGGCGATCAAGGGAAGGCCGACGCAGTGCAGCACGTAAAACCGCAGCAGCGCGCTCTGGCCGACGACCGTGCCCCCCAGCAGCATGAATCGGATGTCGTTGTCCGGACGCATGCCCAACTGGATCCCGAAGGGCCCGGCCACCCCGATGACCGGCGTCGCCTCCGCCATCTTGGCGCCGACGGTGATGGCCCACATCGCGAGTTGATCCCAAGGCATCAGATAGCCCGTCCACGACAGGATCAACGTCAAGACCAGCAACACGACCCCGACCACCCAGTTGAACTCGCGCGGCGGCTTGTAGGAGCCGGTGAGAAAGACGCGGGTCATGTGCAGCCAGACGAGAAACACCATCGCGTGCGCGGCCCAGCGATGCATGTCGCGCATGAGGTTGCCGAAGTAGACGACGTATTGAAGATCCTTGATGTCGTTGTACGCCCGGCGGGTGTCCGGCACGTAGTAGAACATCAGGAAGACGCCCGTGATGGTCAGGATGATGAACATGAAAAAGGTCAGCCCCCCCAGGCACCACGTGTACCGGATTTTCAAGGCCCCGCGCTTGACCCGAACGGGGTGGAGGTGGAGGATGACGTTGGAGAACAT
This sequence comes from Nitrospirae bacterium RIFCSPHIGHO2_01_FULL_66_17, assembly GCA_001803875.1. Lineage (GTDB taxonomy): Bacteria > Nitrospirota > Nitrospiria > 2-01-FULL-66-17 > 2-01-FULL-66-17 > 2-01-FULL-66-17. The sequence continues at coordinate 11,720 of MHEO01000038.1, forward strand.
CACGAGCGCCCGGTTCAGGTCCGTGTCGGGATAGCCGTGCCGGAA
>MHEO01000038.1:11796-32642 GCA_001803875.1 Nitrospirae bacterium RIFCSPHIGHO2_01_FULL_66_17
GCTGCTGGAGCTTCTCAAACCAACGAGTCATGTCGTTTTCCCTGGGATTATGTCGTGACGAAGAACGGCGCAACCTCGCGCCCTTCCTCGGCAACCGTCAGGCCTTCCGGCGTCGACTTCGGATCCGGGTCCTGGCGCTGGATGAAGTTCACGACCACCTGCCCGTCGATCGGATCCAGGGCAATCGCGGCCCGCCACAGGGTCCGGGGCGCCGGCCCCCCCCGGACGTTGCCATAAATGTCGTAGATGCTGCCGTGGCACGGGCAGCGAAACCGCTGTTGATCCAGGAACCAGTTGGGGGTGCAGCCCAGGTGGCGGCAGATTGCCACCAAGACGTACAGGCCCTTGTCGTTGCGGACGACCCAAATCTGACGTTCCTTCTTTAACGTGTCGGTCACGCCCATCCCGTAGTCGGTGGGCTTGCCGATCTTGAAAATCGTCGGCGGCTCGTATAGCACTTCGGGGAACATGAACCGGAACGTCCCGAATGTCGCGCCCCCCATCGACGCGAGGAATCCTCCCCAGCCGACGAGGGCGAAAAACCTGCGGCGTGACATTTCCTGCTCTTTCAAAACCTGCTGAGCGTCCGGGACAGACGGGTTTGCCGTCATGACGTCACCCCCTCCTCAGAGAATTGCGACCCACCCCGTTACTTTCGAGGCGTCTTTTGCGATGGACGCCGCGCCTCGCGTCGACGGCGCGAGGAGGGTTTCGCTCGATATCGCCAGTACAGGAGCCCCCCGGCCAGCACCACCCCGCCCCCGATGCCGTACCACCACGCCATCGGATGATCCGACGGCTCCCCGGCCACGGACGGCCCGAAATCGACGCGCGCCGTTCGGGGGGTCTGATGATCGCCGGGACTGAAGGCGGCCTTGATCGTCTTGACCTCGTCGCCCACGGTCACGGTCACCGGGTCGCCCGCGTCCCGATCGTGGAGATGCAGGAGCGCCGAGTACTCGCCGCTCCGGTCGGTGAAGACGGTTTCGCTGAGCTGGCTTCTCGGATGGGCAACGACCACTTTCAGATCAGGACGCGGCGCGCCGTCGGCCGTCTGGACCGAACCGGAGACGACGAACCGATGATCCACCTCGTGGGTCGCCCAAGCCGCGCCGGGTCCCAACACCCCGGCGCCCGCCATCACCAGCACGGACACCCACCGCAACCCCCACCGCGCCCCCCCCTGTCCTTGAGATCGATCTTTCGACGGCAAAATCCGTATCCTTCACCCAATACAACTCGAACAATCACGGCACCCGGCATCAAAGGAGGCCGTATGGTACTACAACGTTTTTTTTGATGTCAACTCCTTTTTCGGCATGTCGGCGGCGCGAGGGGTGCGCCCGCGCGGCGCGCGCCGCCGGCTTTACTTTCGACGGCCGGGTTGCTACCATGCCGCGAGATTGCGCCGACGTTGAGGGGGAGACGATGGACCATGCGGGGGACAAACGAATGATCGGTCGTAGTTCGACGGCGCTCATCGCCGCGGCGCTGCTCGCCATGCTGCTCGGCGCGGCTCATCCGGCGCGCGCCGCCGGCGAGAAGGCCCCTGCCGACGGGGGACCGGGACGGGCCGTTCCAACCCTCGGCAACGAGCACGTCCCCTCGCCCAGCACGCCGCACATTCCATACAACACGTCGCCCCCCACGTCGGGTCCTCATCTGCAGTGGGTGGCGAAGTGGGGCGTCCACAAGACGCCGATCCTGCGCGAGCTGCAGGTCCACAACCTGGAGGACGGCGGGGTCGTCATCCAATACCGCTGCGACACGCCGTGCCCCGACCTGGTCGCGAAGCTCGAGGCCCTGGCCGCGCGGTATCGCGAGAAGGCCGAGGCCGAGCGCGCCAAGGTGAGCCCACTGCTCAAGAAACCCGACGAGCCGGTCCGGAGCCGCTACGACCACCTGATCGTGGCGCCGTATCCCGACATGGAGAAGACGATCGCGCTCACCGCGTGGGGTCGGATCGACACCCTCGATCGGTACGATGAAGCCCGGATCACGCGCTTCATCGAAGCCTACATCGGTATCGATCATCATCCCGCCGAGGAGAAGACTCCCGCAGCCCCGACGCGGTGATGGTGGTCCCCTCCGGACGCCCCCTCGCGCTGGCCGCGCTCTCGGGCGTTCTGCTCACCGTCAGCTTCCCCCTGCCCCACCTCTCCACCGTGGCGTGGATCGCGCTGGTGCCGCTGTTCGCCGCGGTGTCCCACGCCTCGCTCCGCGGCGCGTTCGTCCTGGGGTGGGTGACGGGGCTGACCTTCTTTGCCGGCGCCCTCCACTGGGTCACGACCGTGATGGTCGAGTACGGTCACCTCCCGCCGTGGCTGAGCTATCTGCTGCTCGCGCTGTTTGCGGCCTATCTCGCGCTGTACGTGGGGCTCTTCGGTCTGGGCGTCCGCGCCCTGGCCGCCCGTTCAACGCGGCTTCAACTCCTCGCCGCGCCCGCGCTGTGGACGACCGTCGAGTACGCCCGCGCCCACCTCCTGACCGGCTTCCCGTGGGCCAGCCTGGGCTATTCGCAGGCCACGACGCTCCCCGTCATCCAGATCGCCGACCTCGGGGGCGTCTACGCCGTCTCGTTCGTGATCGTCTTCGTCAACGCGGCCCTGGCAAAGGCGCTCGACGCGTTCCGGCCCGCCGGGGAGATGCCGATTCCGCTCCCGGTCGCGTCGTTCGCGCCGATGGGCGGCCCGAACCCGTTCCTGCGTCGCGCCGTGCTGGGGCCGCTGGCGGCGGTCATCCTCGTCCTCAACGCCGTCCTCATCTACGGCCACTGGCGCCTGGACGGCCTGCAGCACGACCCTCCGGGAACCGAGCCGCTCACGGTCGCGGTGGTCCAGGGCAACATCGACCAGCACCGGAAGTGGGACCCTCAATTTCTCCGGGAGACGATCGCGCGCTACCAGACCCTGACCCGCGAACTCGCGCCCGGCCGACCGGACCTCGTCGTGTGGCCCGAAAGCGCGATGCCGTTTTGGTTTGAGCGCGAGGCGGCGGAACGCGACGACCTCCTGCGCTTCGTCCGCGAGGAACGGCTCGTCCTCCTCTTCGGAAGTCCGGCCTTCGACGTGGAACGCGACCGGGTCGCGCGCGCCTACAACAGCGCCTACCTCGTCTCGGCCGACGGCGCGGTGCTCGGCCGCTACGACAAGCGGCACCTCGTGCCGTTCGGCGAGTACGTGCCGCTGTCCTCGCTGCTCTTCTTCGTCGACAAGCTGGTGGAGGGCATCGCCGACTTCTCGCCGGGCACCGGGCCGACCGTCTTTCCGGTGGGGACGGCGCGGCTCGGGGCGTTGATCTGCTACGAGGTGATCTTCCCCGAGCTGACCCGTCGGGCGGTGGCCGATGGCGCGACCGTGATGGCCACGATCACCAACGACGCCTGGTACGGCCGCTCGGCCGCGCCCTACCAGCACTTCGACATGGTCGTGTTCCGCGCCGTCGAAAACCGGATCCCGTTCGCCCGGGCGGCCAACACCGGCGTCTCCGGCTTCATCGACGCCGGCGGCCGCGTGCTGAGCGCCAGCGATCTCTTCGTGCCGGCCGCGCGCGCCGCCGCGCTCGCGCCCCGGACCCGGACCACGTTCTACACCCGCTACGGCGACGTCTTCGCCTGGCTCTGTATGGGCGCGACCACCGCCCTGTTCGCGCGGGAGATCCGTCGCGCCCGAGGTGGAAGCGATTCGACCCGCCGTGCTACAATGCCGCCACACCGACTCGATCGCAAGGAGACCCGCCCGTGATGTTGGAAGAATGCCAGACCCGTTTCGACGCCCTCCGCGAGCGCATGACGACTCTGCGGAGGTATCTTTGACCCCGCCCGCCTGACCGCGCGCCTCGACGAGATCGAGCGCCTCACCGCCGCACCCGACTTCTGGCAGGACCAGCGCCGGGCCAAGCCGATCACCCAGGAAAAATCCAAACTGGTGCGCGAGCTCGACCAGTGGGCACTCGCCCAGAGCCGGGCGGACGACATCGCCGCGGCGATCGAGCTGTCCGCCGGGGGCGATTCGTCGCTCCTCAAAGAACTGGACGCGCAACTCGACGCGCTGGAGCGCACGATCGCGCAGCTCGAACGCGACAACCTGCTCTCCGGCGAGAAGGACATCAACAGCGCGTTCGTCACGATCCACCCGGGCGCCGGCGGCACCGAATCCCAAGACTGGGCACAGATGCTGATGCGCATGTACCTGCGCTGGGCCGAGCGCTCGGGCTACGCCGTGCAGGTCATCGACCTACAGGGGGGTGACGAGGCCGGGATCAAGAGCGTCACGTTCACCGTCAATGGGGAATATGCCTACGGCCGGCTCCGCGTGGAGGCCGGCGTCCACCGCCTGGTCCGCATCTCGCCGTTCGACGCGAACAAACGCCGCCACACGAGCTTCGCCTCGGTCTTCGTCTACCCCGAACTCGAGGACGACATCGACATCGTGATCGACGAAAAGGACCTCCGCATCGACACGTACCGCGCCTCGAGCGCCGGCGGCCAGCACGTCAACAAGACCTCCTCCGCGGTCCGCATCACGCATCTGCCGACGGGATTCGTCACCCAGTGCCAGAACGAGCGGTCGCAGCACCAGAACAAGGAGGTCGCGATGAAGGTCCTGCGCGCGGAGTTGTACGAGCTGGAGCAGCGCAAGAAAGAGGAGGAGATGGCCAAGCTAACCGGCGAGAAAAAGGAGATCGGTTGGGGCAGCCAAATCCGCTCGTACGTCTTCCAGCCCTACCAAATGGTCAAGGACCACCGCACCGGCAAGGAAGTGGGCAACGTCTCGGCGGTGATGGACGGGGACCTCGACGGGTTCATCGAGGCGTACCTGATGCACACGGCGGCGGGGGCGGCGGCGAAGAAGTAGGCTGGAATACCGGTTGATTGGTTCCGGCCACCGGCTTCCCTCGCCAGGTGTTGCAAAGGGGGCGTAGACCGGGATGGACGCCGCTCGCTCGGTCCGCGATGCCTTCCTTATAGAAATGTCGCAGTGCAAGACCCGACCCTCAGCCCTCTTGTGAAGGAAGGTCATCGGCGGTTCAGGAATTCGCGCCGCTCCGACCCAGACCCCTGGGGCCTATTTCAGCACCACCCTGGCCCGACCAGGCCCGGAGCCTTGGGTATGATCTCTTTCCTTTACGATTTCACGTAGGACGCGAACGGACTCAGTAAAAACCATTGCGGGAATGACTGCAGATAGGTGCTCTGACCATCAAGGACGACCGCGTGTGCTCGTCTGGCGTCCTCTAACGAACGACGTCCCATCCACACATCGGTCAGTGCCTTCAACCCGGCGTCGACGTACAGGTCGATCTCATAACCCGGGTCATGGACGCATAAATCCACTTGGCGGTCTTTGATCACCAGCCACCACTGCCGTCGCTCTGGTGGCGCATCCCGTAAGGTGAAATCGGCCGTAAACTTGCCCTGTTCGGGAAAGTACCGGCAGTCAACCCGGCGTTGGATGTCCCACATGAGCAGTGTGGGGTCCAGTTCATGTTTCTCAAACTCAGCGAGGACAAACCGTTGCCCCCAAATGCCTAACGTTTCAACGATGGGCGCAAGTTCTCTCCCCGCATCCGTGATGCAGTACTCCCATCCTCGTCCCTTCGTCGCCTTGCGTTTCGTGAGGATGCCCGCATCCTCCAGTTCCCCGAGTCGTTTGGATAAGAGCGACGGCGACATCAAGGGAAGCCCTTGTCGGAGGTCGTTAAATTTCGTACTCCCCGCCAGTAATTCCCTGAGAACGAGCGGGGTCCAGCGTGTCGCCACGATTTCGGCCGCTCGGGCGACGCAGCAGAATTGCCCATAACTCGTTGATTGTTTCATCCTCTCCTCCCGTGCTCAGCAATGACCGGGGCGGTGATCCGTAAGTACAGAAAAAGTACTAGTGAATCAACTCCGAACACGCTATGGTCCCCGGAGCAATGAACCTAAACCGTCAAAGGGAGGGCCAGAAAATGCGGAAATTTATTCTGCCAGCAGTCCTAGTCGTATTGACAACAGCCTGCGCATCGTATCACAAGGAAACCGCACGTGTCCAAAACCAGGCACCTGAACAGGCGCCGTTAAGTGCCAAAGCCCAGGTCGCGGAAATTGAAGCCATGTGCATCAAGTCGGCAGACGCCATGAAACAGCGCCAAGCCGCCAAGTCGCTGTATCTGAGGCTTGGCAGCAAAAACGGGATCAAAGAACTCAGTACGCGCCTCTACGCCGCTCATGTCTCCAACAAACAGATAGGCCACATGTTTGAGCACGTGGCCAGAGAACCCTTTATCGAGCGTGTGACAAACTTTTTCGTCGCCCACTCTGGCGGGGAAGGCACCTATCAAGGCCGAAGCATGGCACAGGTCCACGAGCAGTTAGGCATTTCCTACTCGGACTTTCTCTCCGCTGGTGGCGATGTGCAAACGGTGATGAAAGGTCTCGGGCACGGTGATGAGGAAATTCAAGAAGCCGTGTGTTTTCTCGTGTCCTTTGTTCCTCAAGTCGTCAAATCGCAAATCGAGGAACAACAAGACCTCACGCAGGTGGGCGGTGCGTGATTCGGCAAGCGCGAATGACGATCGATCGGGTCGAGGCGGGTCACGGGGTGGAGGGCTCCCTATCCACATCAAGTGTCAGGACCTGACCCCGAGCCGTGACCCGGCTTGGGCCAGGTCCTGTTCTTTTCCAATGCGATAGGCATCGACGACCGCGTACATCCAGCAGATCGTCACAGCAACGAGGAGACCAATGCTGACGAGACTGTCCGACGGGGCGGTGGCCTGAGCGGCGGCGCGTGCAATCGCATCCCGATCGATGGCGCCACCTCCCGATTGAATCGATTCGAACATCCTCGCGGCCTGCCGTGCGGCATCGACAACCATCACGGCCAAACCGACCAGGACCGCCAGCATCAACACGACACCGCGCTGATACCGCTTGAGCGCAATCTGCCCGACGCCTGGGAGGACCAGAGCCGATAATAACGCGCCTTTAACAGCGTTCGTCATCGGTTCCCATCCCCTCGGGCGTGAAAAACACAGACAGGCTACTGTTCAACATTGTTTATCGTCGCCTGAGCCCATTGAAAAGTAGCCTGGCCCCTTTTTCGTCCGGCCCCTTTTTCGTCCTGAGATGCCAGATGAGATGGGGCAGACTTGACTTGTTGATTTTGTCGCTCATCGGAGAGAACGCTGAGGATCAGGTCTTGCGTTCACACATTCCTCACCCGCCGCTCTCTGTCCGAACCGCTGGCCGACTCACGACCGCACAGGGACTTTTGCCCGCGCGGCCTGGCGCACCGCGTCAAACCCCTGCTGTTCATACGGTGGAGGCCCAGCTTAGCCCGTTGCGGGTTCGAGGGTCAAGGCAGATTCTCCATCCCATATTGTTGGAACGTCCCCGGCGTCGCATCTTTACCTTTGACTGAAGTCATCGCCCTGAGCGCGACGTCCGCGCCGGCTACGGCGCTTGCAGGATTCCGAGGTCGAGAAGCCGGGAACCGTGGATCACGCGAAGAATGTAGACGCGCTTGCCGTCGACTCTGAGGATCGTTCGATAGACTCCGTGGATCAGATGGCGGTACGAGACGCCCAACTCTCCCGCCTCCGGAATGACGGGGGCCCTTAGGGGAAACCGCTCGAGCGAGGAGATCTGGCGCTCGATGGCGGCGACGAACTCGAATGCGGCTGCGGGGTTGTCCTGCGCGATATAGGCGTAAATTGCTTCCAGCTCGGCTTCGGCGTGCCGGGTGATTTCAACCCGGTACTTTGCGGGCATGCTTGAATGATTTGAGGAAGGTCCGGGCGGGACGAGTGCGTCCGGCGCGGATATCGGCCTCGGCTTCGGCGAGGAAGTGCGCCAGGTTGAGGGCTTTGAGTTTTTTCTCGAAGACGGCCGCATCGAGCACGACCACGTCCGCCCGACCGTTGACGGTGACCACGACCGGACGGCCGGTTTGCCGCACCTGATCGAAAATCTCCCGCATGTGCTTCTTGAGATCCGACACCGATCGAATATCTTCGGTGAGGCTGACGCTCATGGAATGCTCCTTCCGTACTCGATTTGACACCGAATGACGTACCACACTATCGTCGCTTCTGTCAACGACGGCGCGAGCAGAACACGGGACGCAGAACACGGGACGGATCCATTTTCTCGCTCACCCCGCCGTTGCTTGATAATCTCCCTGCGCTTGCCCTATCATGCCTCGGCACAATGGACGATCTCAACGACCAGATCCGCCAGCGGCTGGCCAAGGTCGACGCGCTCAAGGCGCGCGGCGTCGATCCGTTCGGAACGCGGTTCGAGGTCACCGATTCGGCCGAGGCGCTGCACCGGCGGCACGGCGCGTCGCCGCGCGAGGCGCTGGAAGAGGCGAGGCCCTCCACCACGGTCGGCGGTCGGGTCGTCGCGCTCCGGCGGTTCGGCAAGGCGGCGTTCGCCCACCTCCAGGACGCCAGCGGCCGGATTCAGGTCTATCTGAAGAAGGACGTTCTGCCGGCCGACGACTTCGCAATCGTCGAGCAGCTCGACCTGGGGGATTTCATCGGCGTGCGCGGGCGGTTGTTTCGCACCAAGACCGACGAGCTGACCGTCGAGGCCGATTCGGTCGTTCACCTCGCCAAGGCCCTGCGCCCGCTCCCCGAGAAGTGGCACGGCCTCACCGACGTCGAGATCCGCTACCGGCAGCGGTACCTGGATCTGATCGCCAACCCCGCGGTCAAGGACACGTTCGTCCGCCGCAGCCGCATCATCGAGTCGATGCGCGGCTTCTTCAACGCGCGCGGCTTCCTCGAGGTCGAAACGCCGATGATGCAGGCCATCGCCGGGGGCGCCGCGGCGCGGCCCTTCGTGACGCACCACAACGCGCTGGGGATCGACCTGTACCTTCGCATCGCGCCGGAGCTGTACCTCAAGCGCCTCGTCGTCGGCGGATTCGAGCGGGTCTACGAGATCAACCGCAACTTCCGCAACGAGGGCGTCTCCACGATCCACAACCCCGAATTTACGATGCTCGAGTTCTACCTGGCCTACGCCGACGTGAACGATCTGCTGCCGCTCACCGAGGCGCTGATCACGACGATCGCGCAGGACGTGTGCGGCACCCTGGAGGTGCCGTACCAGGGCCGGACGCTCGACCTGCGCCCTCCGTGGAAGCGCATCGGGATGCTCGACGCCATCGCCGAACGGCACGGGATGGAGCGGGACGCCGTCCGGGATCGCGAGGCGGTCCTGCGACTCGCCCGAACGCTGGGCGTGCCGACCAAACCGGACGATCCGCTGGGGTGCATCCAGGCGGCGATCTTCGAGCACACGATCGAGTCGACCCTGATCAACCCGACGTTCATCACCGATTTTCCGACGGACGTCTCGCCGCTCGCCAAGCGCCGCCGCGACGACCCGTCGCTCACCGAGCGGTTCGAGCTCATCGTCGTCGGCCGCGAGGTGGCCAACGGGTTTTCCGAGTTGAACGATCCCATCGACCAGCGCCGGCGCTTCGAGGCGCAGATGGCCCAACGCGCCGGCGGCGACGAGGAGGCGCACCGGCTGGACGAGGACTACCTGCGCGCGCTGGAGCACGGGATGCCGCCCACCGCGGGCGAGGGGATCGGGATCGACCGGCTGGTCATGCTGCTGACCGACCAGGCGTCGATCCGGGATGTCATCTTGTTCCCCCAAATGAAGCCGGAGGCCTAGGGCCTGTCCATGAAGGGCCATCTCGGGAAGCAGCATTCGTCCGTCACGCTAGAGCGGCGTTGTCGCTGCGCTTCCGGTGCTCACGTACGAACCAGTACGCTCCGCTCCGGTGCTCGCTCCGCCTTGCATCTGACCCTTCCTGAACAGGCCCTCACCATTTTGGGAAAAGTCGGGAAATGACCTATCAACTGCTCATAGCGCTACGATATCTGCGCGCCAAACGGCGTCAACGGACGGTCTCGCTCAACACGTTCATTTCGATCGCGGGGGTGACGCTGGGGGTCGCCGCGCTGATCGCCACGCTCGCCGTGATGAGCGGGTTCGAGGAGAGCCTGCGCGAGAAGATTCTCGGCACCAACGCCCACGTCGTGGTCGTCGACCGCGCGCAGCGCCCGATCGAGGATTATGGCGAGGTGCTCGCCGCGGTCGCGCGGCTGCCGCACGTCGTCGCCGCCACCCCGTTCATCTACAACCAGGTGCTGCTGACCGCCGAATCCAACGTCCACGGCGTGATCCTGCGGGGCATCGACCCCGCCACCGAGGGGTCGGTCACCGACGTGGAGCGCAACCTCATCGACGGCCGCCTGGCCGACCTGTCCGGGACGTTCCCGCCCCCGCCCGACAAGCCCGGCCTCTCGCCGCGGTCGGGGATCGTGATCGGCAAGGAGCTTGCGCTGCGGCTGGGCGTCTTCATGGGCGACACGCTCAACGTCGTCTCCCCGCGCGGCACGATGGGGCCGTTCGGCATGGTGCCCAAGCTGCGCCCGTACCAGGTCGTGGGCATCTTCGATTCGGGCATGTACGACTACGATTCGTCGATCGCGTACATCTCCCTCGCCCAGGCCCAGGACTTTTTCCAGATGGGGCCCGCGATCACCGGCATCGAGATCAAGGTCGACGAGATCTTCCGCGCCTCGGCCGTCGCCGACGCCGCCGAAGCCGCGCTGGGCGGGCGGTACTGGGTGCGCGACTGGAAGGAGATGAACCGTAACCTCTTCTCCGCGCTCAAGCTCGAAAAGATCATCATGTTCATCATTCTCATCCTGATCATCCTGGTCGCGGCCTTCAACATCATCGGCACCCTCACCATGATCGTGATCGAGAAGTCGCGCGAGATCGCCATTCTGAAGGCCATGGGCGCCACGCGCCGGGCGGTGATGGCGATCTTCATGCTGGACGGCCTGATCATCGGGGGCGTCGGCGTCGTGATCGGCATTCCGCTGGGCTACCTCGTCTGCTGGGCGATCGAGACGTTCTACACGCTGCCGGCGGATGTCTACTACATCAGCCACATCCCCGTGCGCATCAGCCTCTTCGACGTCGTCCTGGTCGCGGGCTCGGCCCTGCTCATCACGTTCCTCGCCACGGTCTACCCCTCGTGGCAGGCGGGTCGGCTCGCCCCCGTGGAAGCCCTCCGGTATGAGTGACGGCCCGATCATCGAGGCGGCCGACCTCCACAAGTCCTTCGCGCTCAATCACGAGCGGATCGACGTGCTCCGCGGCGTCGACATGCGGGTGGCTCGCGGCGAGATCGTGGCGATCGTCGGCGCGTCGGGCGCGGGCAAGAGCACGCTCCTGCACCTCCTGGGCGGGCTGGACCGCCCGACCTCGGGGCGGATCATGGTCGACGGCGTGCAGGTGGATCGTTTACGGGAGCGGGAACTGGAGGCGTTTCGCAATCGAACCGTGGGCTTCGTCTTTCAGTTCCACCACCTGCTTCCGGAGTTCACCGCGCTGGAGAACGTGATGATGCCCGGGCTGATCCGCGGTGTGAGTCAGGCCGAGATGCGCGAGCGGGCGCGACACATCCTGGACACCGTGGGGCTCGGTGCCCGACTGCGGCACCGGCCGGGGGAGCTGTCGGGCGGCGAGCAACAGCGGGTCGCCATCGCCCGCGCACTCGTCCTTGCGCCGCCGCTGGTGCTGGCCGACGAACCGACCGGCAACCTCGACACCCACACCGGCGAAGAGGTGATGGGCGCGCTCAAGCGCCTCCATCAGACCCACGGCACGACGTTCGTGATCGTCACCCACAACGAGAAGCTGGCGGCCGAGGCCGACCGCGTGGTTCGGATGGTGGACGGGAAGATCGAGGGATCGTGACGAGTGAGCGATCTATCAAATTGAGACTGTTGCAAAAGCTCCAGATGCAAGGCCGCAGGGACCGAGGAGACCGGAGCGTACTGGGTCGTACGTGAGGATCTCCGAGGGACCGAGAACGCAGCAGATGGACTTTTGCGGCAGTCTCATCAGAAGCCCAGGCTGAGCTGCGCGACATGCCGGTGGTTCGGCGTTTGTCCCGCGTAAGCGCCGACCTCCTCGGTCGTGTACGCATAGGCCAACTTCAGAATCCACAGATCCAGGGTCGCGCCGACGCTGCCGTACCCCTGGTTGAGTCCCGCCCGAAGGGCGAGCATGCGGGGGAACCGGTACTCCGCGCCGGCGTGCAGGCGCTTGGCCTTGTCCTGATCGCTCCCGATGTTGCCGGTCACATCGACCATGTCCAGCGCCAGGGTCAGCGAGCCGAACGGAAACGGGGGTCGGAGCGCGAGACCGGCGTTGATCTGCTGCTTGAGCTTCCCGGCGGCGTCCAGATCGATGTCCCCGATGTTCTGGACCGTGACGCCGACGGCCGGCTTCAACGGGACCGGGAACGACAGGATCACCCCCGCGTCCACGCCGAATCCCGACCCCTTCTTGAGATCCCGATTCAGGTCGATCCCGTCCCGTTGCACCAGGTCGTTCGCGGTGTAGGACTGGTCGAGCAGCCCGCGCCGGACGTACTTGGCCGTCGCGCCGAGCTGCAGGGATGCGCCGAGCGGCGAAAAACCCATGGCGCCCGAGACCAGCCCCGCCACGTCGTACCCGCCTCGGAGCTCCAGCGTGTTGCTGCCGGTCGGGGTGTGCACCTCGCCGTCGAAGACGCCCTGGCCGAGGACGCCGATCCCGAAGTTGTGAAACGTCAGGTTCGGGAAGACCGACGTCCTGGCGTGCAGGTGCTCTCCCAGCCATTTCTGCAGGAGGTCGGCCGCCAGCGTCGCCTGCTGGGCGTCGGTCGGCGCGTCGGCGACGTCCTGGATGTCCTGCGCGAACTCCACGGTGTTGGTGCTCAGCGCGACCAGGGGGTTGAGCAGCTCGAAGCGCCCGTACCCCTTGATGCTGTTCAACCCCGCGGGATTGTAGAACATGGCGTTCTCGTCGTCCGCCACCGCGGTGAACGCCCCGCCCATCCCCAGCGGGCGGACGCCCTGGTAGAAGAGGGGCAGCGGCTCGGCCCACGCCGCGGCATCGAGCGCCACGGCAACGCACATCGCGATCACGACGCCCGGAAATCCGAGGGATCTCCCCATCCTCGCCATTGCACGCCCCATCGTCAGTTGGTTACGGACCACAGGTGACTCCAGTGAGATTGAATCCTTGACTGGTCAAGTAGGTCTGGAGGTCGGCGCAGGTCACGGTGTCCGTGGCTGTGCCGCTGACGGCGTTGAGGTCGGTCAGGACCCTGTTGATCGTGTCTCGAATCTCGGACGTGACCCCCAGATTCAGGAGGACACCGTTGGCGTCTTCCAGCGCGTCCACGATGCTCGCGACGTTGGCTACGGTGATCCGACAGTCCGTGAACGCGCTCGATCCCTGCGTCGCGGCACATTCGACGACGCCGTTGACGTAGTTGAGGATGTCGCTGATCGTCAGGACGGCCTTCACCGCCTCGACGACCGCGAGGTTGAACGCCGCGTCGGGATCGCCGTTGTAGGCGGTCGGCGGTGTAAGAGAAAGATTGGCCGCCAGCAGCGTCTCCGCCGCGGCGAGCTCGGTCGGCCACGACGCATTGATCGCGTCGACGGCTTGGTCGGCGATCTCTTCGAAGACGGTCGTGCTCGACACCGTGCTCGTCCCGAACGCCGCGGCCACGGCGATGAACGCCTGGGCGTCGAACCCCGCCGCGCACAAATGCGCCGCGGACAGATCGAGCCGGCGGGCAACGCTCGTCGCATCCGCCGCCTGCAACTCGCCAAACAGCGTCAACGCGGTCTGACAGTCGCCCGTATCAAGCGCGACCTGGGCCTTCTCCAGCTTGGCCTGGGTCGAGTTCTCGTCGGCCAGGCCCGAGAGCAGGTTGCTGTCCCCGCAGCCGAGCGCGACCCCAAGGACCGCGCCCGCGCACACCATCCATCTTGCTCGCATGAGTCGGTCTCCTTTTCTCACTCTCGGCCGCTGCTGATGGCCTCCGAGTGTCTACACGGTGGCTGAATATAACCGACGAGAACGGGTTGTCAACGAAGACCACGCAATGCGGGGAGGATCAGCGCGGTCCGAGGGCGGTCTTGAGGGACTTCAGATAGGCCGCCAACTCCGCGAGCCGGCTCGCCGGATCGGGCTGGGCGTGGAGGCGCTTGATCAGGGCCGACGCCACGATCACGCCGTCGGCCACGCGCGCGATGCGGCCCGCCTCCTCGGGGGTCGAAACGCCGAAGCCTACCGCGACGGGAAGGTCGGTCACGCGCTTGATCGCCTGCACGCTCCGATCCACCTCGTCCAGGGCGGGCAGCTTCGAGCCGGTGATGCCGGTCAGGGAGACGTAGTACAAGAATCCTCCGCCCCGCTTGGCGATCAGCTTGATCCGCGCCGGCGGCGTGGTCGGCGCGATCAGGTAGATGAGATAGAGACCCGCGGCGCGAGCGGCGGTCTCGAGCGGCACCGCCTCCTCGGGCGGCAGGTCGGGAACGATCAGACCGTCGACGCCCGCCGCGGCGGCGTCGTTCGCCAGCCGCTCGTCGCCGTACTGAAAGATCAGGTTGTAGTACGTCATGAAGAGGAGCGGGATCTGAATCTTCGCGCGGAGCCGCCGCACGAGGGCCAGGGCGTCGGCGAGCGTCACCTTCTGGGCGAGCGCCCGCTCCGCCGACCGTTGCAGGACGGGGCCGTCGGCCAGGGGATCCGAAAACGGGATGCCGATTTCGAGCAGGTCCGCTCCGGCCGACGCGGCGGCCAGAGCCAGGGCTTCGGTCGTCGCCACGTCCGGATCGCCCAACATGACGTAGGGGATGAGGGCCTTCTCCCCCCGCTCGCGCAGGCGGACGAAGGTCTGGTCGATGCGGTTGGCCAAAGGAGCCCCCCCCCCCCCTGCCCTCCCCCGCAAGGGGGGAGGGTATCCTTTTGAAACGCCCTCCCCCTTGCGGGGAGGGTGAAAGACCTGTGGTCCCTTTCCCCTCGACAGGGGAGGGTCAAGGAACCGCTGTCCCCTCCCCCTCGACGGGGGAGGGTTAGGGTGGGGGGGCCGCTTCACAGTTCGATCCCTCGCAGTTTCGCCACCTGCTGAACGTCCTTGTCGCCCCGGCCCGACAGGTTGACGATCATGACCGACCGCTTGCTCATCTTGGGCGCCAGGGCGGCGGCGTGGGCGATCGCGTGGGCGGACTCCAGCGCGGGGATGATGCCCTCCGTGCGGCTCAACAGGTCGAACGCCTCGAGCGCCTCCTTGTCGGTCACCGAGACGTACTCGACGCGGCCCGCGTCCCGGTACCAACTGTGCTCGGGTCCCACGGCGGAGTAATCGAGCCCGGCGGACACCGAGTGCGTGGTCTGGATCTGGCCGTTCGGATCCTGCAAGACGTACGTCTTCGTGCCCTGGAACACGCCCGTGCGCCCCGTGGCGAAGCGCGCCGCGTGCTGGTCCGTCGTGATCCCCAACCCCCCGGCCTCCACGCCGATCATGCGGATGCGCCGGTCGCGCAGGAACGCGTGGAAGAGGCCCATCGCGTTGCTGCCTCCGCCGACGCACGCCACGAGCGCATCAGGAAGCCGACCCGCCTCGCGGAGAATCTGCCGCCGGGCCTCGCGCCCGATGACCGATTGAAAATTCCGCACCATCATCGGATACGGGTGCGGTCCCAGGACCGAGCCCAGGATGTAGTGCGTCGTCCGGACGTTGGTCGTCCAGTCGCGCAGCGCCTCGTTGATCGCGTCCTTCAGCGTCCGGCTGCCGGCGTCGACGGGAATGACCTTCGCCCCCAACAGCCGCATCCGGAACACGTTGAGCGACTGCCGCGCCATGTCTTCGGTGCCCATGTAGACGTCGCAGGACAGGCCCAACAGCGCCGCCGCGGTCGCCGTCGCGACGCCGTGCTGGCCCGCGCCGGTTTCGGCGATCACCCGGCGCTTGCCCATCCGCTTGGCGAGCAGGGCCTGGCCGATCGTGTTGTTGATCTTGTGCGCGCCGGTGTGGCACAGGTCCTCGCGCTTGAGATAGATCCGGGCGCCGCCCAGGGTCTTCGTCAACCGCCGGGCGAAATACAGCGGCGTGGGCCGGCCCACGTAGGAGGCGAGGCAGACGTCCAGCTCGGCGCGGAAGGCGCGATCCGCGCGCGTCTTGTCGTACTCGCGGATGAGCTCATCCAGCGCGGGGATGAGCGTCTCGGGCACGTAGCGCCCTCCGTACGGGCCGAAGCGGCCCGCCGCGTCCGGCACGGCGCCCGGCTTACGCGCCTTGAGCGGCCTGGATGAAGGCTTTGATCTTGCCATGGTCCTTCTTGCCCTTGGTGTAGCCCTCGACGCCGGTGGACACGTCCACGCCGAACGGTCGCACGCGGCGGATCGCCTCGGCCACGTTGTCGGGAGTCAACCCGCCCGCGAGAATGATGCGGCCGTGCGCCTTCGCGGCCGCCGCCAGGTCCCAGTCGAACGTCGTGCCGGTGCCGCCGTACTCGCCCTCTTGGTAGGCATCCAGCACGAACGCCCGCACCGCGTACTCCGCCATCGGCTCCAGGCTGTCGCGATCCTTGACGCGGATGGCCTTGATCGCGCGCGGGGCGAAGGCCTCGCAGTACGCCGGGGACTCGTCGCCCTGGAACTGCAGCACGTCCACCCCGCACCGCTCCGCCATCACGCGCACCCACTGGGTCGGCTGGTTCACGAACAGCCCGACGGTCGTGACGAACGGCGGCAGACGGCGGATGATGTCCTTGGCCTGATCCGCCGAAATCTGCCGGGGACTGTCCTTATACAGGACAAATCCCACGGCGTCGGCGCCGGCATCCGCCGCGGCCTGGGCGTCCTCCAGCGTCGTGAGCCCGCAAATCTTGACCCGGACCGTCATCGCGCAGCCTGCCCTTCGGGCGCGAACGCCATCAGCTCGCGCACCTTGTCCTCGATCACCGGCGCCCGCATGAACGTCTCCCCGATCAACAGCGCGTCGACCCCCAGGTCATCGAGCCGCCGCACGTCGTCGCGGGTCGCGATGCCGCTCTCGCTCACCACGACCCGTCCGGGCGGCACCTCGCGCATCAGCCGCTCGGTGGTCGAAAGGTCCGTCTCGAACGTCGCGAGGTCGCGGTTGTTGATGCCGATGAGGCGCGCCGCGTCGGCCACCCGCGCCAACTCCTTCTGGTCATGCACCTCGACCAGCGCCGCCAGCCCCAGCTCGCCCGCCAGGTGAGCGTACTCCTCGATCTGCGCGTCCCCCAGCGCGGCGGCGATCAACAGCACCGCGTCCGCGCCCAGCGCGCGCGCCTCCCACACCTGGAACTCGTCCACCACGAAATCCTTCTGCAGGATGGGCAGCGCCACGGCCTTCCGCACGGCGGCCAGAAACGCGGGATCGCCCTGGAAGAACGCCTGGTCGGTCAAAATCGACAGGGCGTGCGCCCCCGCCGTCCGGTACGATTCGGCGATCCGCACGGGATCGAAATCGGGGCGGATGACTCCCCTGGACGGCGACGCCTTCTTGATCTCGGCGATCAGGCGGAGCCCCGCGCCCTCCGGCCGCCGCAGCGCCGCTTCGAACCCGCGCGCGGGCTCCAGGTCCGCGATCCGGGTCTTGATCTCCGCTTGGCGCTTCGCGCTCTTGCGTGACGCGACCTCGGCACGCTTCCGATGGAGGATGTCGCTCAGGAAGGACATCAGCGGCCCGTCATACCGAATTCGTTTTTCGCTTGAGCCGTTCGAGCTTCTCCATCGCCGCCCCGCTGTCGATCGACCGCGCCGCCAGCGCGACGCCGTCGGTCAAATCCTTCGCCTTCCCGCATGCCACCAGCGGCGGCGCGGCGTTCAGGAGGACGATGTCCCGCTTCGGCCCGCGCTCGCCGGCCAAGATCCCGAGCAGGATCTTCGCGTTCTCCTCCGGTCCGCCGCCCGCGATCGCGTCCAACCCCGCGACGGGAAGCCCCACGTCCCGCGGCTCGATGTGATAGCAACTGATCCGCCCGTCCTTGCCCTCGCAGACCTTCGTCCGCCCGGAGATCGTGATCTCGTCGAGGCCGTCCTCGCCGTGGACGACGAAGCAGTGCCGCGAGCCCAGCTTCACGAGCACCTGCGCCATCAGATCGGTCAGCTCGTCGGCGTACACGCCCAGGATCTGGATCGAGGCGCCGGCGGGGTTGGTCAGGGGACCGAGGACGTTGAAGAGCGTGCGGACGCCGATCTCCTGGCGCGGCGCGACCGCGTGCTTCATGGCCAGGTGGAAGAGCGGGGCAAAGAGAAACCCGATGCCGATCTGATTGACGCAGTCCTCGACGGCCGCCGGCGGCAGGTCGATGTTGACGCCCAGCGCCCGCAGCACGTCGGCGCTCCCGCTCTTGGACGAGGCCGCGCGGTTGCCGTGCTTGGCGACCGTCCCCCCCGCGCCCGCCACGACGAACGCGGCGGCGGTCGAGATGTTGAACGTCCCCTTGCGGTCCCCGCCGGTGCCGCACGTGTCGACCACCAGCGGATCGTCGACGCGGATCCGCACCGCCTTCTCGCGCATCACGCGGACCGAGCCGGCCACCTCGTCCACCGTCTCGCCCTTCATCCGCAGCGCGGTGAGGTACGCGGCGATCTGCGCCGGCGTCGCCGCGCCATCCATGATCTCGCGCATCACGGCCTCGGCCTCGGCCTCGGAGAGCGAGACGCGCTCGACCAGCTTGGCGATCGCGGCCTTGATCTGCGCGCTCATGTCCGCAATTTCAGAAAATTTCGCAAGAGGTCCTTCCCGACCCGCGTCAGGATCGACTCGGGGTGAAACTGCACGCCCTCGACCGGCAGGGAGCGGTGCCGCAGCCCCATGATCTCCCCCTGGTCGGTCTCCGCGCTGATTTCCAGGCACGCCGGCAGCGTCTGGCGCTTCACGATCAGCGAATGGTAGCGGGTCGCCTCGAACGGGTTGTCCAACCCCTGGTAAATCGTCTTCCCGTCGTGGTGGATCATCGACGTTTTGCCGTGCATCAGCCGGTCGGCCCTGACCACGTCGCCGCCGAACGCCGCGCCGATCGACTGGTGCCCCAGACACACCCCCAGGATCGGGATGGCTCCCGCGAAGCGCTTGATGAGTTCCACCGAGATACCCGCCTCGTTCGGCGTGCACGGCCCCGGCGAGATCACGATGTGCGACGGACGCTTGGCCGCGATCTCGTCGAGTGTGATCGCGTCGTTGCGGTGGACCTCGATCTCCTCGCCCAGCTCGCCCAAGTACTGGACGAGGTTATACGTGAACGAATCGTAATTGTCGATGATCAACAGCACGGCTAGCGCAATCCCCCTTCGGCCATCTCGATTGCCGCGAGCATACCCTTGGCCTTGTTGACCGTCTCCTCGTACTCGGCGGCGGGGTCCGAGTCCGCAACAATCCCCGCGCCCGCCTGGATGTAGGCGCGGTCGCCGTCCACGACGATCGTCCGGATCGTGATGCACGTGTCGAGGTTGCCCGAGAAACTCACGTAGCCCACCGCGCCCCCGTAGAGGCCGCGACGGGTCGGCTCCAGCTCGTCGATGATTTCCATCGCGCGGATCTTCGGCGCGCCCGAGAGCGTCCCGGCGGGAAAGCACGCCCGCAGCACGTCGTACGGCGTCTTGCCCGCGGCGAGATCGCCGCGCACGTGGGAGACGAGGTGCATGACGTGCGAGTAGCGCTCGATCGTCATGAAATCCTCCACCCGCACGCTCCCGGTGCGGGCCACCCGCCCCACGTCGTTGCGCCCCAGGTCGACCAGCATGAGATGCTCGGCCCGCTCCTTTTCGTCCGCGGCCAGCTCGCGCGCCAGGCGCCGGTCCTCGTCGTCGTCGACCCCGCGCCGCCGGGTGCCCGCGATCGGCCGCACCGCCACCGCACCCTCCTCGCACCGCACGAGCACCTCGGGCGACGACCCGACCACCGCGAGCGGCCCCAGGCGCAGGAAGTACATGTACGGCGAGGGGTTGACCACGCGCAATGCCCGGTAGAGATCGACCGGCGAGGCCGTGACCGGCACCTCGAACCGCTGCGAGAGGACGACCTGGAAGACGTCCCCCGCCGCGATGTACTCCTTGCCCCGCTCCACCATCCGCACGAACTCCGCTTTCGTGAGGTTGGACGCGAAACCCGGCGAGGGCCGCCGCGGCCGCGTATTGATGCCGTTCAACGCGCGCGGCGGCTCGGGGCGGGGCAGGGGCCGGCGAAGCGCCGCGATGATCGCCTCGATCTTGGCGACGGACTCGTCGTACACCTCGCGCAGGGGCCGTCCGGTGACGTGGGCGTTCGACACCACCTTCAGCTTCTGCGCGACGTTGTCGAAGATCAGCAACGTGTCGGTGATCATCAGGCAGAGGTCGGCCAGCCCCAGCGAGGGCTTGTCGCGCAGCGCGATCGCCTCGAACGAGGCCGGCGCCAGATCGTACCCGACATACCCCACCGCGCCGCCGAAAAACCGCGGCAGGCCGTCCACCGGCACCGGCGTGTAATCGGCCATCACCTTCTCCACCACCCGGAGCGGGTCGGACGCCTCCACCACCTCGACCCGGTCGCCCCGGCGGATCTCGACCCGGGGACCGCGCGCCTCGATCACGACCGTCGGCCGGCTCCCCAGAAACGAGTAGCGCGCCCACTTTTCCCCTCCCTCGACGCTCTCCAGGAGATAGGCATAACGGCCGTCGTCGATTTTGAGGAAGGCGGAGACGGGGGTTTCGAGGTCGGCCAGAACTTCCGTGTAGACCGGGATCAGGTTGCCGCGCCGGGCCTTGTCGGAAAACTCTTCAAATGAGGGGTGATACACCACCACGTGCCTTTCCCGCGTCGACGCGGGCCGGTTGACGGATCGGCGCGGCCTTCGGGCGACGAGGCGCCGCGACCGGCCCACCCTACCACGCGGCCGAAAAACTTGTCAACGCGAGACGGATTGAACCGACTGGAAGAACGAGGGGTTGCGAGGCGGCCCGAGGCGGC
>MHEO01000038.1:32666-39856 GCA_001803875.1 Nitrospirae bacterium RIFCSPHIGHO2_01_FULL_66_17
GAGGCTGTCCTTGAGGCTTTCGACCACCGCGGCGTTGATTTCGCTCTGCGACATGACGGCGGCCAGTTCGTCGTAGAGGGGCTTTGGCACGACGACTTGCATTTGAGTGGCATGACCCCCGTTCAGCTCGATATGCTCACACATGGGGTGATCCTCCCTGTTTCGACGACATCGCGGCCATGCATTTCGGGACGGGTCCTTGGGGACATCACCTCGTTAACCGAACATGGGGTGAGATTATTCCTGCCACTTGCCCCTCTGCCCGCCGACCATGCGGTGGCTCGATTTTTGGCGGGAGGACACCTATAATGCCGCCGTGACGACGCCGCGCCCGACCGGAGAACCCCTCGCATGCCCCGAATCGACGTGACGCAACTGCGCGACCTCCTCGACGCGGCCGCCCGGATCACCGTCCTGACCGGCGCCGGCATTTCGGCGGAGAGCGGGATTCCGACTTTCCGCGGCCCGGAGGGCCTCTGGAACAATCACCGGCCCGAGGACCTGGCCACGCCGGACGCCTTCGCGCGCGACCCCGAGCTGGTGTGGCGCTGGTACGACTGGCGCCGCGGCCTCGTGGCAAAGGCGCGTCCCAACCCGGCGCACACCGGCCTGGCGGCGTTGGAGCGCCGGCATGCCGTCAGCGTGATCACCCAGAACGTCGACGGCCTGCACGCCAGGGCCGGCAGCCGGGAACTGATCGAGCTCCACGGCAACATCTGGAAGGTCCGCTGCACGGGCTGCGCGCTGATCTCGCCCAACACCGACGTGCCGCTCCCGGCCATCCCCCCGCTGTGCCCGCGCTGCCGGCTGGCAGTGCGCCCCCACATCGTGTGGTTCGGCGAGGCGGTCGACCCCTACGATTACCAGCGGAGCGTGGAGATGACGCGCAGCGCCGACGTCTTCCTGGTCATCGGCACGTCGGGACTCGTCCACCCCGCCGCCGGGCTCCCCCGGGTGGCGAAGACCGCGGGCGCAACGGTGGTGGAGATCAACCCCGACGAGACCCCCAACACCTCTCTGGCCGACCTGGTCATCCGCGACCGCGCCAGTCAGGTCTTCGAGGGGCTGAATCTCTCGTAGGGGCGGGGCGCCGCCTCGCCCTTCCCCACGCGCCAGCGGCGGAATTCCGCTTGACAGCGCACAGCCGTTTCCAGTAGTTTTAAAGAACCCTTCTGGGTCCTTTAAACCAGTCCCGAGAAGGCTTTCCGCATGGACAGATCGCAGATCAGACAGCCGCGTCGATCCTCCCGACGCCCGACGCTCCCCGACCCTCACGGCCTCTACCACCCGGCCTACGAGCACGATTCCTGCGGCATCGGCTTCGTGGTCAACATCCAGGGCCAGCGATCCCACGACATCGTCGCCAAGGGGCTGCAGGTCCTCAATAACCTGGAGCACCGCGGCGCGCAGGGGTGCGACCCGTGCACGGGCGACGGTGCGGGAATCCTGCTGCAGATCCCCCACGAGTTCTTCGCGCGGGTCGCGCCGGCGTCGGGCCTCGCGTTGCCCCAAGCCTACGAATATGGAATCGGGATGGTCTTCCTGCCCGCCGATCCCGCCGGCCGGAGGCTGTGCGAGCAGATCGCCGCCAACGTCATCGCCGAGGAAGGCCAGCGGCTGCTCGGCTGGCGCGACGTGCCGGTGAAGGACAGCCACCTGGGCGAGCAGGCCCGGGCCTCCCTGCCGGCGATCCGCCAGGTGTTCATCGCGCGCGACATCCTCAGCGAGGCGGACTTCGAGCGCAAGCTCTACGTCATCCGCAAGCGGATCGAGCGCGCCGTGCGCGAATCCGCGATCCCCGAGCGCGAGACCTTTTACCTCGCGAGCCTGTCGTGCCGCACGCTGGTGTACAAGGGCCTGCTGCTCCCCAAACAGCTCCCGCTCTTCTATCAGGATCTGGCCGACGCCAGCGTGGTCAGCGCGCTCGCGCTTGTGCACTCGCGCTTCTCGACCAACACCTTCCCCACGTGGAGCCTCGCCCACCCGTACCGGTACGTCTGCCACAACGGGGAGATCAACACGCTGAAGGGCAACGTCAACTGGATGCGCGCGCGGCAGGGGCGGCTGCAGTCGGACCTGTTCGGGGACGACCTGCAGAAGCTCTTTCCGATCGTCCACGAGCGCCAGAGCGACTCCGCGTGCTTCGACAACGCCCTGGAATTTCTGGTCATGGGCGGGCGCTCGCTGCCGCACGCGATGATGATGCTGATCCCCGAAGCCTGGGTCGGCAACCCCCACATGGACATGGACCGGCGCGGGTTCTACGAATACCACGCCGCGATGATGGAGCCGTGGGACGGCCCCGCCGCGATGGCGTTCACCGACGGCCGGCTGATCGGCGCGACGCTCGACCGCAACGGCCTCCGCCCCGCGCGCTACGTCGTGACGCACGACGGGCTCGCGGTGATGGCCTCCGAGGCGGGCGTCCTCCCGTTCGCGCCGCAGGACATCCGGACGAAGGGACGCCTCCAGCCGGGCAAGATGTTCCTGGTCGACACCGTCCAGGGCCGGATCATCGACGACGAGGAGATCAAGGCCGACATCGCCGGGCGCAAGCCGTACCGCCAGTGGGTGGCCGCCCATCGGATCTCGCTCGACGAACTGCCCCAGCCGATGAACGTGCCCCAGCCCGACCACGCCACGCTCCGCCAGCGGCAGCAGGCGTTCAGCTACACGATCGAAGAGCTCAAGATGGTGATCACCCCCATGGTGGTCAACGGCGAGGAAGCCGTGGGCTCGATGGGGACCGACACGCCGCTCGCCGTGCTCTCCGACCGGCCGCAGCTCCTCTTCAAGTACTTCAAGCAGCTCTTCGCCCAGGTGACCAATCCGCCGATCGACCCGATCCGCGAGGCGCTGGTGATGTCGCTGGTGACGAACATCGGCCCGAAACCCAACCTCCTGGGCGAGACGCCCGAGAGCTGCCGCCGGATCAAGGTCCAGCAGCCCATCCTCACCAACGCCGACCTGGAGAAGATCCGGACGATCGCCGACCCCGATTTCAGGAGCCGGACGCTGCGCCTGCTGTTCCGCGTGGCCGACGGGCCGGATGGTCTCGCCACCGCGGTGGAAGAGATGTGCCGGCAGGCGGCGGAGGCCATCCGCACCGGGGACAAGTTCCTCATCCTGAGCGACCGCGGCGTCAACGCCGAGTGGGCGCCGATCCCGAGCCTGCTCGGCATCTCCGCGGTGCACCACCACCTGATCCGCGAGTCCCTGCGCGCCGAGGCCGGCCTCATCGTGGAGACGGGCGAAGCCCGGGAGATTCACCATTTCGCCTGCCTCATCGGCTACGGCGCGGGCACGGTCAACCCGTACCTCGCCTTCGAGACCCTCGTGGACATGGCCCGCGAGGCATATCTGCCCGAGGGCATCGACGCCGCCACCGCCGAGTCCAAGTACATCAAGGCGATCAACAAGGGACTGCTCAAGGTCTTCTCCAAGATGGGCATCTCCACCGTGCAGAGCTATTGCGGCGCCCAGATCTTCGAGGCGATCGGCCTCAACACGGACCTGATCGAGCGGTATTTCACCGGCACGGCGTCGCGCATCCAGGGCATCGGTATCCGCGAGGTGGCCGAGGAGGCGCTCCGGCGCCACGCGGCGGCGTACAAGCCCGCGGCGGTTCACCAGCTCGACTTCGGCGGCGAATACCACTACCGGGTCCAGGGCGAGCACCACAACTGGAACCCCAAGACCATCGCCACGCTCCAGCAGGCGACCAAGGCCAATTCCTACGCCACGTTCAAGGAGTTCTCCGCCGTCGTGAACGACGAGTCGAAGACGCGCTCCAACCTGCGGGGGTTGCTCGAACTGCGGACGGGGACGCCGATCCCGATCACGGAGGTCGAGCCCGCGGCCGAGATCGTCAAGCGGTTCACCACCGGCGCGATGTCGTTCGGGGCGATCAGCAAGGAAGCGCACGAGACGCTGGCGCTCGCGATGAACCGCATCGGCGCCAAGAGCAACACCGGCGAGGGCGGCGAGGACCCCGATCGGTTCGTCCCGCTCCCCAACGGCGACTCCAAGAACAGCGCGATCAAGCAGGTCGCCTCCGCGCGGTTCGGGGTGACGATCCACTACCTCGTCCACGCGAAGGAACTGCAGATCAAGATGGCGCAGGGCGCCAAGCCCGGCGAGGGCGGGCAGCTTCCGGGGCACAAGGTGGACGAGACGATCGCGCGGCTGCGCTACGCGACGCCCGGCGTCCAACTGATCTCCCCGCCGCCGCACCACGACATCTACAGCATCGAGGACCTCGCCCAGTTGATCTTCGACTTGAAGAACGCGAACCCCGACGCGGCGGTGTCGGTGAAGCTCGTCGCCGAGGTCGGGGTGGGCACGGTGGCCGCGGGCGTGGCCAAGGCCCACGCCGACAAGATTTTGATCAGCGGCGACTCGGGCGGAACCGGTGCGTCGCCGCTCGCGTCGATCAAGTACGCGGGCATCCCGTGGGAACTCGGCCTGGCCGAAACCCAGCAGACCCTCGTGATGAACAACCTGCGCGGCCGGGTCCGCATCGAGACCGACGGCCAGCTCAAGACCGGCCGCGACGTGGTCGTCGCCGCGCTGCTCGGCGCCGAGGAATTCGGGTTCTCCACCGCGCCCCTGATCGTCGAGGGCTGCATCATGATGCGCAAGTGCCACCTGAACACGTGCCCGGTCGGGATCGCGACCCATGACCCGGTGCTGCGCGCCAAATTCACGGGACAGCCCGAGCACGTCGTCAACTACTTCTTCTTCGTGGCCCAGGAAGTGCGCGAACTCATGGCCCAGCTCGGGTTCCGCACCGTCGCCGAAATGGTCGGCCGCGCGGACAAGCTCCAGGTCCACAAAGCGCTCGATCACTGGAAGGCGCGGGGGCTTGACCTTTCCAGTCTTCTGGTGCGCCCCGAGGTCGAGCCGTCGGTCCCCGTCCGGTGCGTCCAGGCGCAGGACCACGGGATCGCGGACGTGCTCGACCACACCTTGATCGAGCGCGCGCTCCCGGCCCTCGAACACCGCACGCCGGTCCGCATCGACCTCCCAATCCGCAACGTGAACCGCACGGTGGGGACGATGCTCTCCGGCGAGATCGCGAAGCGCTACGGGCTGGAGGGTCTGCCGCCGGACACGATTCAGATCCGCTTCACCGGCACCGCCGGCCAATCGTTCGGCGCGTTCCTCGCGCGCGGCGTGACCCTCACGCTCGAAGGCGAATCGAACGACTACCTCGGCAAGGGCCTGTCGGGCGGGCGGATCATCGTCTATCCCCCCAAGGGCTCGACGTTCGTCCCGGAGGACACCATCCTGGTCGGCAACACCGTCCTGTACGGCGCCACCGCGGGCGAAGCGTTCTTCTACGGGATGGCCGGCGAGCGGTTCGCGGTCCGCAACTCCGGCGCCAACGCCGTCATCGAGGGCGTGGGCGACCACGGGTGCGAATACATGACCGGCGGCGTCGTGGTCGTGCTCGGCGCCACCGGCCGGAACTTCGCCGGGGGCATGAGCGGCGGCCTCGCGTTCGTGCTCAACGAGGACGGCCGCTTCGAGCAGCGCTGCAACCTGGGGATGGTCGAGCTGGAGCCGGCGCGCGATCCGGCCGACCTCGCCGTCCTGCGCGACCTGATCCGGCGCCACGCGGAGTACACCGGCAGCCGGAAGGCGAAGTCCGTGTTGGACCGGTGGGACGACGTCCTCCCGCGCTTCGTCAAGGTCGTCCCCGTCGAATATCGCCGCGTCCTCGAAGCGCGCAAGGTCGCCGCCCAGAAACACGCTCAGCAAAAGGCCGCCCCCATCCATGGCTGACATCAGAGGCTTCATGAAGGTCAAGCGCTCGGGCCCCGCGCGCCGGCCGGTCGAAGCTCGTATTCACGATTGGAAGGAATTCTACGAGCCGATCGCCGAGGACGCGCTCAAGGCGCAGGGCTCGCGCTGCATGGACTGCGGCGTGCCGTTCTGCCAGGGCGACACCGGCTGCCCGGTCGAGAACCTCATCCCCGAGTGGAACGACCTCGTCCACCGCGGCCGGTGGATCGACGCGCTCAAGGCCCTGCACACCACCAACAACTTCCCCGAGTTCACCGGCCGCCTGTGCCCGGCGCCGTGCGAATCCGCGTGCGTGCTCGGCATCATCGACGACCCGGTCTCGATCCGGGTCGTCGAATGGAACATCATCGACAAGGGGTTCGACGAAGGCTGGGTCTCGCCGATCCTTCCCGTGGCCGAGACCGGGTTTCGAGTCGCGGTCATCGGCTCGGGTCCCGCGGGCCTGGCGACCGCCCAGCAACTGCGCCGAGCGGGGCACGAGGTGACGGTCTTCGAAAAGGCCGACCGCATCGGCGGGCTGCTGCGGTACGGCATCCCCGACTTCAAGATGGAAAAGTGGGTGCTTGATCGGCGGTTGGACCAGATGATCGCCGAGGGGGTGGCGTTTCGGACGAACGTCGACGTGGGCCGCGACCTGTCGGTCGAGGAACTGCGCCAATCCTTCGACGCGATCTGCCTGGCGGGCGGCGCGATGGCGCCGCGCGACCTGCCGGTCCCCGGCCGTGAGCTCTCCGGCGTCCACTTCGCGATGGACTACCTCACCCAGCAAAACAAGATCAACGCGGGCGACCCGCCGCCCCCGCCGGCCGAGCGCCTCACGGCCGAGGGTAAGCGCGTCGTGATCATCGGCGGAGGCGACACCGGGTCGGACTGCCTGGGCACGACCCACCGCCAGGGGGCGAAGGAGGTCTATCAGTTCGAGCTTCTCCCCCAACCGCCGCCCCACCGCGCCGAGTCGACGCCGTGGCCGCTGTGGCCGATGCAACTGCGCTCCTCGCACGCGCACGAGGAAGGCTGCAAGCGCGAGTGGAGCGTCTCGACCACGAAGTTCACCGGGCGCAACGGGCGCGTGACGAAGCTGCACGCCGTCCGCGTGAACTTCCAGAAGGACGACCAAGGCCGCTCGCGCATGGTCGAGATCCCCGACACCGCGTTCGAGCTCGACGTGGACCTGGTCCTGCTGGCGATGGGCTTTGCCGGCCCCGACAAGCGCGGCCTCCTCACCGACCTTGATGTGATGCTGGACACGCGGGGCAACGTCGCGGTCGACGAGAATTACATGACGAACGTCGACGGCGTCTTCGCCGCCGGCGACATGAAGCGCGGCGCCTCGCTGATCGTCTGGGCCATCGCCGAAGGCCGCAAAGCCGCCGCCGGGATCG
>MHEO01000038.1:39882-40004 GCA_001803875.1 Nitrospirae bacterium RIFCSPHIGHO2_01_FULL_66_17
GCCGGGCGGTAGTTCCTCGATTAGAAAATCCCCCCTTGCCCCCCTTTGTCAAAGGGGGGATGGAGGGATTCGCCCCTTGACGCGACACGGATTGATGCGGAATGATGGCGAGTAAGAACTAT
>MHEO01000038.1:40133-40564 GCA_001803875.1 Nitrospirae bacterium RIFCSPHIGHO2_01_FULL_66_17
GATCCTCGCGGCCAAGACTCCCACCGGGCTCCACGATCTCTACGCGTCGAAAGGCGCGCGCAAGGTGGGCCTGCCCGAGGACGGACGCTCATTTTCGCCTGAGCAGATCGTGAACCTCCAGGTCGCCAACCCCGACCTGATCCGCTATCCCCTGTTCGAGTTTAACGACCAACTGCTCTTCGGTTTCCAACAGGCCACGCGCAACGCGCTGATGGCCCTTGCAGGAGAACACGAATGACCGACAAAGTGAAAAAGTCCGACGCGGAGTGGAAAACCCAACTCACGCCCGAGCAATATAACGTCACGCGCAAGAAGGGTACCGAGGGGGCATTCACGGGCGAGTACCACGACTCGAAAGAGCCAGGCACCTACACGTGCATCTGCTGCGGCAATCCCCTCTTCACCTCCGACACCAAATTCGACTCCGGCAC
>MHEO01000039.1:0-33819 GCA_001803875.1 Nitrospirae bacterium RIFCSPHIGHO2_01_FULL_66_17
AGGCGCCGACGCTCCGCCGCCGTCATCCGGGCCAGCGTCGTCTCGATCTCCTCCACGGCGGCGCGCGGCACGACGGTTTCGTGGAGCTTCGCGGCGTCGTACACCGTCAACTTGAGGTACAGCGCGGCCGCGGTGGTGACCGTGCCGGCGGTGCCGATCAGGGTGCCCGATCCCGTCCCGTCGCGCAGCCGCGCCGCCTTGCCCAGCGCGGCGCGGATTGCGGCGTCCATTTCACGCCGTTCCGCGTCCAGTGGAGGGTCGTGACGCAGACACCGTTCGCTCAGCTTGACGACGCCGAGATCGAGGCTGATCGCGCGGTCGAACTCGCCGTCACGGATCCGGATGATCTCCGTGCTCCCCCCACCGATGTCGAGGACGAACGCCTCGGTCGCCCTCTGTCGGCGATCGGAGAAGCCGGCCTGCACGCCGAGCCAGGTCCGACGCGCCTCCTCCTCCCCCGAAATGACCTCGACGTCGAAGCCGATTTCGTCCTTCACCCGTCCGAGAAAATCCGCGGCGTTCTCCGCCTCCCGCACCGCGCTCGTCGCCGCGGCCACCACCGCCTCGACCTCGTACCGGTGCACGACGGATCGGAACTCGCGCAGGGATTCCAGCGCCCGTTCCACCGCATCGGGATTCAGTCGTCCCGTCCGGCCCACGCCCTCGCCCAGACGGGGAATGGCCCGCTGGACGAGACGATGGCGAACGCGCCCGTTGGCCGTGACGTCGGCAATCAAGAGCCGAAACGCATTGGTCCCGAGATCGATGGCCGCAACGAGGGCGGACGCGGCGGGCGGCGTCACGTCAGATCCACGAGTGTGCGGCCAGTTCGTCCCGGAGGCGGCGGGCTTCGGCGAGGAGGCTTTCGATCCGCCGGCAGTACTGCTGCGCCTGATCGTCCGCAGGTTCGATCACGCCGCCGGCGTTCAACCGGCCTGCGATGAACCGTCCGAACTCCTCGTAGACCGCGTCCAGCGCCGCGTCGGTCTCGCGAAGGCGCCAGCGCAATCGGAGGAACCCGGGAAGCGCCGCGCCGCGGCGGCCGGCCGCCCCCAGGCCTCCCGCCACTGCGTACAGCCCGAGCGTTCCATCCTCGCGAATTTTCTTCCACACGTCCATCCTCACCTCACGCCTCCGCGCGCCCCGAGGCGCTCCCCGTCATCCGATCGTGCCCAGGGCGAGCCGCACGCCCCACGTGCGGACCACCGCCGCACGGAGCGCCGCGTGGCGCGGGTCGGCGAGCTGCGGATCCCGGCGCACCACGTCGAAAGCCTCGGTCCGGGCCTGCTCCAGGACCCGCGCATCGCGCACGAGATGGGCCACCTTGAGATCGGGGAGCCCCGACTGCCGGGTGCCCATCAACTCCCCGGGTCCGCGCAGCGCCAGATCCCGTTCGGCGATGACGAAGCCGTCCTGAACCGCGACCATCGCCTCCAGTCGCTCGCGGGCGGCGTCCGACACCCGCCCGCCGGACATCAGAATGCAGACCGACGAGTGGCCGCCCCGGCCGACCCGCCCCCGGAGCTGGTGGAGCTGGGCCAGGCCGTAGCGATCGGCGTGCTCGATCATCATCACGGTCGCGTTCGGCACGTCGATGCCGACCTCGACGATCGTCGTCGCCACAAGGACCTGAATGTCGCCGCGCAGGAAATCCCGCATGACGAGATCCTTCTCGGCCCGGTTCAACCGGCCGTGGAGCAGACCGACGCGCGCGTCGGCAAACACGTCGCGTCGGAGACGGGCGGCCAGCATGACCGCCGACCGCGCGTCGTCCTCGGCCGACCCCTCCACCAGCGGCGCCACCACGTACGTCTGGCGCCCGGCCCGCAGCTCGCGGAGCACCAGGTCGTTCGCGACGCGTCGCTGGCCTTCGCCGTACCACCTCGTCTCGACGGGTCGCCGGCCGGCCGGCAGTTCGTCGATCACGGAGATGTCCAGGTCGCCGTACACGCTCAACGCCAGGGTTCGGGGAATGGGCGTGGCGGTCATGATGAGCACATCGGGGTGGTAGCCCTTCCCGACCAGGTGCGAGCGCTGGAGCACGCCGAACTTGTGCTGTTCGTCGATCACCGCCAACCCGAACCGGGCGAACCGGACGTCGGGCTGCACCACCGCGTGGGTACCGACGAGGCAGTCGACCTCCCCGCGCGACAGCCGGTTCAGCACCTCCGACCGCTCCCGTCGCGACAGGTCGCTGGTCACCATGGCGACACGGACCCCGAGCTCGCCGAGAACCTTCTGGAGATGGCGGTGGTGTTGCTCGGTCAGCAATTCGGTCGGCGCCATCACGGCCGACTGGTACCCGTCGCCCGCCGCCATCCAGATCGCCGCGGCGGCCACCAGGGTCTTGCCGCACCCCACGTCGCCCTGGATGAGCCGGTTCATCGGCCGCGCGGCCGCCATGTCCGCCAGCACCTCGCCGACGACGCGTCGTTGAGCCCCGGTGGGCTGAAACGGCAGGGACGACCACAGCGTCTCAAGCCGCACAGGGTCGCACCGGAACACCACACCGTCCCGTTCCCCGAGCGTCCGGCTGCGCCTCATCGCCAACCCGATCTCGAGGAGGAACAGTTCCTCGAACACCAACCGCCGATGGGCGGGGCTTGCGCCCGCGTTGTACTGCGCGAGATCGGCCTCGGACGGCGGAAAGTGGGCGGACCGGATCGCATCCGGCCGCGGAAGCAGGCTGTGCCGCGTTCGCACCTCTTCGGGCAGGCACTCCTCGTCGATCCCCGCCGCCGTCGCGAGAACGTGGTCCACGAGCACCCGCAGGGCGCGGGAGTTGAGGCCGCGGGTCTCGTGGTAGATCGGCGTCAGGCGGCCCGTGTGGAGCGAGCCCGCGTCCCCTGGAGCGAGAATCTCAAACTGGGGATTCTCCATGACGCCCACGGACAGGAGCCCCTCCAATTTGACCCGACCGCTGCACATGAGCATCTGGCCAGGCGCCAGCCGGCTCCCGAGATAGGACTGGTTGAACCATTTCAGCGCGAGGGTGCCGGTTGAATCGCCCAGGAGCGCCTGGACAATGCGCAGGGCGCGGCGCGACGTGACGATCGCGTCGACGGACAAGAGCGTACCGCAGACGGTGACGTCCTCGCCCACACGGAGTGAGCCGAGGGGGATCGGATGGGCCCGGTCGACGTAACGCCACGGCAACATCCAGAGCAGGTCGCCGATCCGCTCGACGCCGAGACGAGCGAGCGATGCCGCCTTCCGAGACCCCACGCCGGGAAGATCCTGGATCGAAGCCGCAAGATCGATGTCGATGGGAAGCGGGGCCGGCTTGGCGGGCTCCCCCCGAACGGCGCCACCCCCTCCACGACGCAAGCCCTCCAAGACGTCACGAACGCGTTGCAGACGGTCTCGGCGGGTCTCGATCGGCAGACCGTCATACCCGTCGAGGAGACTCTGCAGGCGGCGCAACTGCGGATGGATCGACCGGAGCTCGGGGACGGCGAGGCCGTCGGCAATCCCATGCACCAAAAACGCCCCCAGGTTCCGGACGACCCCCAGCTTCGCGCCGGCCGCCCGACACGCAAACTCGACGGGCCCCTTCAATCGGTCCACGTACGCCGTCAGGCCGGGCGCCGGCTGGTTCGGCGCGACGGCGGCCGACCGGTCGGCCCTCGCTTGAACTTTGGGCGGCGTCATGCTATGGTACGCAAAATGTTGTTCGCTTGAAAGGAGCAAGAGCCATGGCACGGGTGTGTGAAATCTGCAGCAAAGGGCGACAGGTGGGATTCAATGTCAGCCACGCCAACAATAAAACCAAGAAGGTCTGGGAGCCGAACCTCCACCAGATTCACGGGGTGATCGCCGGCGTCGTCCGGCGCATCAAGGTGTGCACCCGCTGCTTGAGGTCCCAGCGGGTCCAAAAGGCGGTCTGAGTCTTAGAACGTATACGACGCTCCCAGCAACGCCCCGTAGTCGGGGCTGGGGGACGTCAGCCCCGTCACCAGCGAGCTGTCCAGGCTCACCCGTCGGTTGACCCGATACACCACACCCAGCAACACCGTGAGCGGGTCCCCCGCGTCCGTGGGATCTCGATTGGTTTCCCCCGCCAGCTCGCTGACCACGGTGATGGCCGGCAAAATTGTCTCGTATTCGAAGGCGAGCGCGTAGTTGATCACATTGTCATACGCCCGCCCCGGCGCGTTGCCGACGAACGTGTAGCCGAGGTTGAAGTGAACGGTCAGGGGGAGGAATTCTTTCGTCGCGATCCCCATGAACCCGAGATCCGCCTCCCCCGTACACGCCGGCACCGGTGAGACCGCACCGCTTTCATCGCAACTTGGAAATTTCACCACCACCTCGCCGGCCAGGGACAAGGGGTTGGCCTCGCGCCCCTTCACGAACAGAATCTTCGGCCGCAGGGTGACGTCTCCCACGCCCTGGGTGCTCCCCGTCCCGCTCACGAAGACATACGGCGCTTGCACCTTGAAGTTGAGGTTGTTCAGCAGACCGTAGGTCAATTCGGTCATGAGCGTGTAGCGGGTGGCCTGGGATGAAAACCGCGCCGACTCCACGCCGACATCGAAGCGCGACACCCCGTGGTCAAGCGTCGGCCCTCGCTCGGTCGCGACAAAGGGCCTCGCGGCCTGGGCCCCGATCGCCGCCGCGAGCACGATGCCGCCCGCCACGGCCCCAATGAGCGGCCTCTTCCCGTTGGTCATGGGGCGGGATTGTACGGATTTTCGTTCCGACGGTCAAGGATGGGCTTGAAGTCGACGGACGGCTCGACGTTTTTTCCCCTTCTGCTATCCTTAACCGCGCTTCGGTCCTTGCACCACATTCACTGTCCTCGAAAGGAGCGCACCATGGAGAAGGCCGTCCGCGAAAACATCAATGTCCTAGTGGTCGACGACGAAGTCGGGCCCCGTGAATCGCTCAAGATGATCCTGAAACCCTTCTATCACGTGTATACGGCGGAGAACGGAACCGATGCCCTGGCCCTGATGAAGGCAAACAAAATCGACCTCGTCACCCTCGATCTGAAAATGCCGGGCCTCCACGGCACGGAGGTGTTGCAGGCGATCAAGCGCGACCACCAGGGCACCGAAGTGGTCATCGTGACGGGATTCGGCGGTCTGAAGACCGCGGTGGACGGCATCCGGTTCGGCGCGTCCGACTATCTCCTCAAACCATTCAACATCACCGAAATGTTGACCACCATCCGACGGGTGCTCGACCGTCGCCCCTCGACCGCATCCCCGACGGCCGCGGCCTGATTCTACGCAGGCGGCGACTCGCGCCCTCGCGGCGCCTCGATGGCGTGGGCGTGATCGTGATCGAAGGATCCTCCCTGAGGCGCCGCAGACACGAGACGGATCATCTCTTCCGCGTGGCGCAGGGCGGTCGACGTCACCGTCTCGCCGGCCAGCATCCTGGCGATCTCGCGCACGCGCTCCTTGGGAGCCAACAGGCGCGCGCGGGTCGTGGTCCGGCCGCGCTGGACCGATTTTTCCACCAGGAGATGGGTGTGGGCGCCGCTCGCCACCTGGGGAAGGTGGGTGACGCACAGGACCTGGCGGTGCGCGGCAATCGCCTGGAGGCGTCGGCCGACGACCTCGGCAACCGCGCCTCCCACCCCGGTGTCCACCTCGTCGAAAATCAACGTCGGCACCTGATCGATCTGGGCCAGGACGGTCTTCAGCGCGAGCATGAGGCGCGACAGCTCGCCGCCCGACGCGATCTTCTTGATCGGCTTGGAGGGCTCCCCCGGGTTGGCGCGAATGCAAAACTCCACGCGATCGCTCCCTCGCGGTCCCAGGGTCCCCGTCTCATCAAGCGCCTCGATCATCACGTCGAAACGGGCGGTCATCTTGAGCCGCTCCAGCTCGACATTCACCGCCGTTTCCAAACGCGCCGCGGCCGCAAGCCGTTGGTCGTGTAACCGGGTCGCGAGCCCGTCCAGGCGGCGCCGCTGCTCGTCCACCCGCTCCGCCAGGTTGAGGCCGGTTTCAGCCTCCGCCTGGAGCGCCGTCAGGGCAGCCCGCTTCGAGGCCAGCAGTCCGGCGAGATCGTCACCCGAGACGCCGTATTTTCTCCGTAGGCGCTGCAACAATTGCAGGCGCGCCTCGATGCCGTCGAGCCGGCCTTCGTCCTGGGGAAGCCCCTCCGCGTACCCGCGCAACTGCGCCGCCACGTCCTGCAGCTGAATCAACGCGGCGCGGGCCAGGCCGGCCGCATCGCCCATCCGCCCGTCCACGCCGGCGAGTTCATCCACCTCGTCGCACGTGGTGCGGATCTCACCCAGCACGCACGCGTCCTGTTGGTGCAAGCGTTCGTACGCCCGGCGTGCGGTCTCCCGCAGCCGTTCCGCCTGCCCCAGGATCACCCGTTCCCGCTCCAGGGCTTCGTATTCGCCGGGCTGCACACCTGCCGCGGCGAGCTCGTCGACTTCGGCCGCGAGTAGTTCCAGGTCGCGAGCCCTCGTGGACTCCCTGGCTCTCGACGCGTCGAGCTCCCGGCGCAGCAAGGACCACCGCGCCCAGGTGTGACCATAGTCGGCGATCACGTCGTCGAGCCGCGCGTAGGCGTCCAGCAGCGTGAGGGGGATGTCGGCGCGAAGCAGTGACTGGTGGTCGTGCTGCCCGTGAAGATCGACCAGACGCTCGGTCACCTGGGCAAGCATACCCACGGTGATCGGCCGTCCGTTGAGGTACACCCGGCCCTTGCCCGCCCTGGTCAACACCCGCTGGACGACAAGCTCCCCCTCGTGCTCGTACCCCATGGCTCGAAGCTCCGACGCGGCCGGAGCCTCATCCTCGATGGCGAACGCGGCCTCGATGACCGCCTCGTCCTTGCCGGTCCGGATCAGGTCGGGGGAGCTTCGGCCGCCCAAGATCATCGTCACCGCATCGATGAGGATGGATTTCCCGGCGCCGGTTTCGCCGGTAAGGACGTTGAGATGGGAACCGAACGTCAGGTGGACCTGATCGATGAGGGCGAAATCCTGGATCCGGAGGTCACGGAGCATTCCTCGCCCCCGCCGTCACGAGTGGGAGGGGACGCCTCGCACGACGCCCCTACGAGACGGCCAGCAATGAATCGATTTTCTCTTTGAACTGTTGCTTGGACGCGGCGCCGACGATCTTCTCGACCGGCTTCCCATCCCGAAAAAAGATCAGTGTCGGAATACCCATGATCTGGTAGCGGCTGGCCACGTCCGGATTTTCATCCGTGTTCAGCTTGGCGACGGTCAGCCGACCGGCATACTCGGTCGCCAGCTCCTCGATGGTGGGGGCGATCATCAGGCACGGCCGGCACCACGCCGCCCAAAAATCCACCATGATCAGCCCCTTCGTCTTTAACACCGCCCCTTCCCACGTGGCAGCGTCGACCTTCAGCGCCTGACCCATACCGTTCCCCCTTGCGATGTGGCCGAAATCCTATCGCACCGCGAACGATCCTGTCAACGAAAAAGCCGCGGCCCCTCGCGAGAGGGGCCGCGGTCACAATCTCTATCTGGGATGATTCTAGTACATGTCCCCCATGCCGCCCCCTCCGCCGTGCATCGGAGGCGTCTTGCCTTCCTTCTCCGGAATCTCGGCGACCATGACCTCGGTCGTGAGCATCAGACCGGCCACGCTCGCCGCATTCTGGAGCGCGGTGCGGGTCACCTTCGTCGGATCGATGATCCCCGCCTCGATCATGTCAACGTAGGTTTCGCCGGCGGCGTCAAAACCCCACGACGGTTTCTGCCCGCTGCGAACTTTTTCCACCACCACGGACCCTTCCAACCCCGCGTTGGCGACGATCTGCCGAATTGGCTCCTCCAGCGACCGCCGGATGATGTTGACCCCGATCTGCTGATCGTGCTCCAGCTTCAGCTTATCGAGAACCGACACGCAGCGCAGCAGGGCCACGCCGCCTCCGGGGACGATCCCTTCTTCCACGGCCGCCTTCGTGGCGTGCAGCGCATCCTCCACCCGAGCCTTCTTCTCCTTCATCTCGGTCTCGGTGGCGGCGCCCACGTTGATCACGGCCACACCGCCGACGAGCTTCGCCAAGCGCTCCTGCAGTTTCTCACGGTCGTAATCCGAGGTTGTCTCCTCGATCTGCGCCTTGATCTGCTTGACTCGGCCCTGAATCTTCGCCGAATCCCCCGCGCCTTCCACGATCGTCGTGTTGTCCTTGTCGATCGTCAGCCGCTTGGCGCGGCCGAGGTCGGTGACCTTGACGTTTTCGAGCTTCAACCCGAGGTCCTCGGAAATGACCTGCCCGCCCGTCAGGATCGCGATATCCTCCAGCATCGACTTGCGCCGATCGCCGAAGCCGGGCGCCTTCACGGCCGCGACGTTCAGGGTCCCGCGCAGCTTATTCACCACCAGGGTC
The DNA here is from genome assembly GCA_001803875.1 of Nitrospirae bacterium RIFCSPHIGHO2_01_FULL_66_17. Classification (GTDB taxonomy): domain Bacteria; phylum Nitrospirota; class Nitrospiria; order 2-01-FULL-66-17; family 2-01-FULL-66-17; genus 2-01-FULL-66-17. The sequence continues at coordinate 8,338 of MHEO01000039.1, forward strand.
GCCAACGCTTCGCCTTCCACCTCTTCGGCGATGATCAACAGCGGCTTGCCCATCCGAGCGACCTGTTCAAGGATCGGCAGGAGGTCCTTCATCGTGCTGATCTTTTTCTCGTTGATCAACAGGAAGGCATCTTCCAGCACGGCCTCCATCCGCTCAGGGTCGGTCACGAAATAGGGAGAGAGGTATCCGCGATCGAATTGCATCCCCTCCACCACGTCAAGGGATGTGGTCATGCTCTTGGCTTCTTCCACGGTGATGACGCCGTCTTTGCCAACCTTTTCCATCGCCTCGGCGATGAGATCCCCGATCGCCTTGTCGTTGTTCGCCGAAATCGTCCCGATCTGGGCGATCTCTTTCTTCGTTTGACACGGCCGACTGATTTTCTTCAGCTCCTCCAGCACGAGCTCGACCGCCTTGTCGATGCCCCGCTTGAGGTCCATCGAGTTGGCGCCCGCCGAGACGCTCTTGACCCCCTCGCGAAAGATGGCCTGGGCCAAGACGGTGGCGGTCGTCGTCCCGTCGCCCGCCACGTCGCTGGTTTTGCTGGCCACTTCCTTCACCAGTTGCGCCCCCATGTTCTCGTACGGATCCTTGAGCTCCACCTCTTTGGCGACCGTGACCCCGTCTTTGGTGATCGTCGGCGCGCCGAACTTCTTCTCGATGACCGCATTACGCCCCTTGGGGCCGAGCGTCGCCTTCACGGCGTTGCTCAGTTGATTCACCCCTCGGAGAATGGACGCACGGGCCTCTTCGCTGAACACCATTTGCTTCGCCATCGCTCTTCCTCCTATCCTCGCTTGCGTAGCGCCTCACAGGCCCCGTTTTCACGGGCCGAGAAGCGAAGTCCATTGACGTTTCTGTCCTCGTTACTTTTCTAACACGCCCAGAATGTCTTCCTCTTTGAGGATGAGGTAATCGGTGTCGTCGAACGAGATCTTGCTGCCCGAATATTTATCGAACAGCACCTCGTCGCCGACCTTGACTCCCTTCACTTCGCCGCCGATCGCCTCGATCCGACCCCGTTGCGGTTTCTCCTTTGCGGCGTCGGGAATGTACAACCCCCCACTCGTCCGCTCCTGCTCTTCGGAATAGCTGACGAACACGCGCTCCTTGAGCGGTTTAAAGTTGACCTTCTTTCGGGTTGCCGTCTCCGTTCCCATCGGATCTCCTCCTTGCTGAACAGGTGGTGGTAGCACTCATGGCCGTCGAGTGCTAACAATATACTGAAGCCATTTTCAAAAATCAAGCACTTTTTTTCTTACCGTAATTCAACAGGTTAGATGCTGTTACCAGCTCCTGCCGCCGGAGCGTCCTGAGGCTTGTTCAAAAAATCTTTAAATACTGCCCAGCTTTTGAGCAGTTCGATGGCCTTTTGGAGCTGGAGATCCTCATCCGGTCCCACGCGAGGTTCATCCGGAATCGGCGTCAGCTCGGGGGTTTCCTGGGGCGTGGTCGGGGCCGGCGTGTCGCTTTCATTTTTGAGATGCCGCTCAAGGTCGCGCTCCCGAACCGCGGGGCGCCGAGGCCCCTCCTTGACGGGCGCGATGCGGACCGTGATCGTGGGATCGATCCCGGTGTTTTGGATCGAACGGCCCTTCGGCGTGTAGTACTTCGCGGTGGTCAGCCGCAGCCCGGACCCATCGCTCAACGGGATGACCGTCTGGACCGAGCCCTTGCCGAACGTGGTCGTCCCCACCACCACCGCCCGTCCCCAGTCCTGCAGCGCGCCGGCCACGATCTCCGAGGCGCTCGCGCTGCCTTCGTTGACAAGGACGATCATCGGGAGGTCCAGGATCGGGTGCGCACCGTCCGCCGTGTAGTCTTCGCCCTTGCCCTGGCGACCCTTGATCGACACGACGGCTTTGCCCTTCGGCAGAAAGAGTTCCGAGACCTCCACCGCGGCGGTCAAGAGCCCGCCCGGGTTATTGCGGAGGTCCAGGACCAGCGACTGCACCTTCTGCGAACGAAGCGCGTCCAGCGCCTTGGTCAGATCCTTGCCGCTCTGCTCCTGAAATTGCGTCAACCGCAGGTAGCCGATGCCGTTGTCGAGCATCTTGTGGCGCACGCTCTGGATCTTGATGATCTCCCGGACCAGCGACACGTCGAAGGGCGCGGCGCCCCCCTCCCGCTCGACGGTGAGGACAACCTTGGTGCCCTTGGGACCGCGCATCTTGTTGACCGCGTCCATCAGGCTCACGTCCTTCGTCGACACCCCGTCGATCTTGACGATCCGGTCGCCGGCCTTGATCCCCGCCCGATCCGCGGGCGTATCCTCGATCGGGGCAATCACGGTCAGCCGCTCCTCCTTCAAGCCGATCTGGATGCCGAGGCCGCCGAACTCTCCCTTGGTATCAACCTGCATTTCCTTGTACATCTCAGGCGGCATGAAGGCCGAATGGGGATCGAGGGTGTTCAGCATGCCGCGGATGGCGCCGTAAATGACGTCCCGCGTCGTGGTCTCTTCCACGTAGTGGCGCTGAACCTGGTTGAGCACCTCGGTGAACGGTCGCAGCTCTTCGTACGTTTCGGCTTGCTCGGCCAGCCCCTTGCTCTCCAGCACCTTCCCGGACAGCATCCCCGCGAGAAACACCGCCACGATTCCCAGGGAGAGCCAGCCCGAGCGTCTGCGTTGATCGATCATTCCCTGCCTCCTTGTTTCACCAGCCATGCCACCGGATCAAGCGGATCTTCGCCATGGCGCAACTCAAAGTAGATGCGGTCGTCACCCGTCTCGTCGCGGGCCGTGCCGATGACCTGTCCCGCGCTCACCGCGTCCCCGGGGCGAACCCGGAGCGCATCGGCGTGCGCGTACAGCGACAGGTAGCGCTCCCCGTGGTCGATGATCACGACCATGCCATACCCCTTGAGGCGGTCTGCGTACGCGATCCGGCCGTCCGCCACCGCCCGAATCGGCGTACCGTCGGCCGCGCGGATTTCGACGCCCTTGCGATCCACATAGGTGTCGAAGCGCGGATGCTTATGCCGGCCGAACGCGCCCACGATCGCTCCCGACAACGGCCAGAGCAACCGTCCTTTCTCTTGCGCGAACCCCCTTCCGCCCGTGGGCGGCCGAGAGGCCCGCACCATCTCGCCGATCAATTTCTCGAGGCGACGGGACGCTTCCTCGAGATCCTCAATCGACCGCGTATAGGCGACCTTTTCCGCCCGGAGCCCGCGGAGGAGGCGCTGCCGCGTCTCCCGCTCCGCGAGGACGGCGTCCAGGGCGTCGCCCTTGTCGCGCCGAAACGCGTCCAACTCCTCCTTGAGATGTTCCAGCGCCGCGACCTGCACGGTGACGCTCGCCGCCGCCGCCTGCGCGTCGGTCAGCAGGCGGCGATCCCGGTCGAGAATCTTCCGAACGGTGTCATACCGAATCGTCATATCGGCGGGAGCGGCCGCCAGGATGAAGGACCCGTACGCCGCCGTCCTCCATTTCGCGATCTCACGGAGCCGGATTCGAGCCCTCCGACGCGTGTCGTCCGCCCGCTGCGTCAAGCCCCCCAGGGTCCGCGTCGCCTCGGCGATTTCAAGATCCTTCTGCGCCGCGCTGAGTTCGGCCAGGCGCAGGGCGCGGCGATTGATGCCCAGCACGCGCGCCGTCTCTTCAAGCCGCTCGGCCACCGATCGCTCCCGCGAACTGACGAGATCGCGCCGTTTCTTGATCCGATCGAGTTCCTGCTGCAACACGGCCAGCTCCTGGCGCTCCTTGGCGATCCGGTCCGCCGGCGAGACCGCCCACGCCGCGTGCGGCGCGGGCCAGAGTGCGATCACCACGCCCACCGCGAACCCGCCGCACCCCCACCCCCGGTTACGGCGCGAGTTGCCGAACCCGTCGAGCCGCGACAACGCTTCCCGCCCCCCCCACGATGGCGCCCAGGCCGATCAAGAGCGGCACGAACTCCATCGGAAACACCAACCGATCGATCCACGCCGCCAGCAGGCCCTCGAAGGTCGAACCCCACCGCTCGTGGACCGCCAGCCACGCACCGCCCAACACCGCCGACGCGGCGAGCCCCCCCATGGTCCCGATGGCAAGCCCTTCCAGGAGAAACGGCTTGAGGATCACGCCATCCGGCGCGCCCAGCAGACGGAGCAGGGAAACTTCCTCTCGGCGCACCCCCAGCGAAATGTGCACCATCACGCCGATGACCACCGCCACCGCCGCCGCCAGCGCCCCGCCGATCACCGCCCCCACGATCCACACGAGCCGGGCGGCCGCGCTCAGGTCCCGGATCAGCGCCTCCCCGAACCTGACATCCTCGACCCCCGCGAGCGTCGCCCAGCGACGCGCCAGAGCCGCCATTCCGCTCGGCGTTTGCGCCGTATCGGCGACCGACACCTCGATCGAGGCGGGAAACGGATTGTCGCCCAGCCCCTCAAGCGCCGACCGGTCGAGCTGCATGAACCGCAGGAACTCCGCCTCCGCCTCGGCCTGGGTGACCAGATGGTGGGTCCGCACCGCGGGCTCGGACGCGATGGCCGCGCGAATCGCGTCAATCTCCTCCGGGGCGGCCGCGTCGCGCAGGTACACCACCACCTTCACATCGGCCCGCCACGCGCGCATCAGCGTCCACGCGTTCCACGCCGCCAGCCAGCAGCCGCCGGCCAGGGTCAAGACCACGGCGGCCGTCAGGGTCACGCCCGCCGTCGCCGCCCGTTGCCCCCGGCTCATGCGCGTTCGGCGACCGGGCCCGCCACGACCACACGGCCGGCCTGTAAGATCACGCGCCGGGCGCCCAGCCGTCCGGCCAGCCCGGGGTCGTGGGTGGCCACGAGCAGCGTCGCGCCGCGGGCGTGCGTCGCCCGGAGGGTCGAGATCACCTCCCGGGCGGCGACCTCGTCGAGCAGCGCGGTGGGTTCGTCGGCGAGCACGATCGGGGGCCGCGTCACCAGCGCGCGCGCCAGGCAGACCCGCTGGGTTTCCCCCCCCGACAGTTGCGGAGGATAGGCCGTCCGGCGCCCTTCCATCCCGACCGCCTTCAACATTTCGTAGACCCGGATGCGCGTGTCGTGAAACGGGGCCTTGACCGCCCTGAGCGCCAGCGCGATGTTGTCGGCCACCGTCAACGCGGGAAGCAACGGCATCCCCTGGACCATCAGCCCCATCGACCGTCGGACCGCCGCCAGATCGGGCGTCCCGCCCCCGCTGATCTCCGTCCCGTTCACGAACACCGTCCCGGCGTCGGCGCGCTCCGCTCCGATCATGAGCCGGAAGAGCGTGCTCTTCCCCGCGCCGGTCGGGCCCTCGATCACGACGAGTTCGCCCCGCGCCACGTGAAAACTGACGCCGCGCAACACGTCGAGACCGGCCTGGAACGATTTCCACACGTCGAGGACCTGGATCGCGACGGGTCCGTTGCCGCCCGCCCCAGCCCTCGCCGGAGCCTGGGCCGAGACGGTCCGGCGCGACATCAGGACGGCTTCCCCCGTCGCGACGCCAACTGCTCGTCGATCACCTCGTCCAGGGTCCGTCGTCCGCGAGGCATGGTCGGGCGCGGCGGAACGGGGGGGACGGGCGGGGCCTCGGGCGCAGCCGCGGACGGCGTCGCCCCGCCGCCGAACTGGCCGGTCGTCAGACTCTTGATCATCCCCTGGTGCTGCGCCTTCATCATTTCCCGCACCACCTCGGGGTTCGGACCCGCCTGGATCACGTCCGCGTAGGACACCTTCTTCGACGAGAGAATGGCGCCTCCCGCGAACAGATGGGTCACGATGACGGGGTTCTGCTGCCCCCCGTCCTCGGTCTGCACGTGGTACATCTTGCCCCCGTGCTCCACGTCGGTATTGATGCCGCTCAGCATGGTTCTCCAGCCACGCACGCCCCGCTTGCCGCGGGGGCGTTACCGTCCGGGGTTCCCGTCCTCTGCGATCGACACGGACACTCCATCGCTCTCCCTACTCGGCGCACGAGGCGTCGAACGCGTTCGTGATGACATCCACCCGTGGCGGGCCCTCCGGCCGCTCGTCCACCACGACGATGTCAAACCGACACAACGGCTCGCCCAGTCGCCGGCGCGACAGATACTGCTGCGCCAAGCGAACCAGCCGGCGCTGCTTGCGCCGGTCCACGGCGAAGGCCGGATCGCCGAATTGCGCGCCCCGCCGCGCCTTGACCTCGACGAACACGAGGGTGTCGCCGTCGTACGCCACCACGTCCAGTTCGCCCCACCGCGAGCGGTAATTGCGCTCCACGATGCGGTAGCCGCGACGCGCGAGCGCCGCCGCCGCGACGGCCTCGCCGTGCGCGCCGAACGCGCCCGTGTCAGTGGACACGCGACGCGCCTTCCCCCGGCACCCCGCGAAAGGTCCGACGATGAATCGCGCAGGCGCCGTAACGCGCCAGGCGATCGAGATGGGCCGGCGTCCCGTAGCCCTTGTGGACGTCGAATCCGTAGCGGGGATAGCGGACGTGGTAGTCGTCCATAAGCCGGTCCCGAACGACCTTGGCGACGATCGACGCGGACGCGACGAGGTAACTGAGCCGGTCGCCCCCGATGATCGCCCGCTGGAGCAGGGGGAGGCGCGGCAACGGAACCGCGTCGATTAGAAGGGCATCGGGAGGAACGCTCAACCGGGACACGGCCTCCTCCATGGCGCCGATCGTGGCCTGCAGGATGTTGATCCGTTCGATGTCGCGGGCTCCCACGATGCCCACGCCCACCGCCACCGCCTTCTCGAGTATCCGGTGATACAACTGCTCGCGCTCCGCGGGCGGGATGAGCTTGGAATCCCGCACGCCGTCGATCGGCCGGGTCCAGGGCAGGATGACCGCCGCCGCAACCACGGGCCCCGCGAGCGGGCCGCGCCCCGCCTCGTCGACGCCCGCAATGCGGACACGGCCGTCGGCCTCAAGCTCCCGTTCATGGGTCAGCATCGGCGCACGGCCGACGACCGCTTCCAGGGGAGACCGGTCAGGAGACGGGAAGCGTCTCGGCGGCCGGCGCTTCCGCCGGCTCGACCACCGGCCCGGCGGCCGACCGCGAGAGCCGGCTCTCCGCAGACCGCTCGGCGATACGCGCCGCGCGCCCCTTCTTGGAGCGCAGGTAATAGAGCTTGGCCCGCCGCACGCGACCGGATCGCACCACCTCGACCTTGTCGACAAACGGGGAATGGATCGGGAAAATCCGTTCCACCCCCACGCCGTAGGAGATCTTTCGCACGACGAAGGTTTCGCGGTTGCTTCCGCCCTTTCTCCCAATCACCACGCCTTCGAAGACCTGAATGCGCTCTTTCTCGCCCTCGATCACCTTAACGTGGACCCGAACCGTGTCGCCGACCTGGAACGCCGGAGCTTCCGGTTTCAAGAGGCGTTTTTCAATTCGCTGCATCTGACTCATGGCTTCCTCCTATCCAAAGCTTGCCCCGGCGCACCGCCGGGGGTTCGCCCCGTGATCTTCGATTGGCCGACGCACCGGCTTCCAGATCCGTGACATCACGTCTGACCTACGATGAGACCCGTTCGTCGAGGGCGTCCAGTCGGCGCCGCTCGTCCTCGCTCACCGCCGCGCGCTCAAGGAGGTCCGGTCGGCGGCGGTGGGTCTCCCGCAGTGCCTGCTCGCGCCGCCACGCCTTGATCGCGGCGTGATGGCCGGACAACAAGACGTCGGGCACCCGCAGTCCCCGAAACTCCGCGGGGCGCGTGTACTGCGGGTATTCCAAGAGAGAATCCACGAACGATTCCTCCACGGCCGAGGACGGATCGCCCAGGACGCCCGGCACGAGCCGCGCGGTCGCGTCCAGCATGACGAGGGCCGCCAACTCCCCTCCGGTGAGGACGTAATCCCCGATCGACACCTCTTCCCACGGGGCGGTCGCGCCGATCCGATCGTCGATGCCCTCGTAGTGCCCGCACAGAAACACCAGCCGACGGGGATCCCGGCTCCACTCCGCCGCCGCCTCGTGCGAAAAGCGTCGCCCGCGGGGCGACGTCACGATCCAGCGGCGCGGCCCGCCGTCGGCGGTCAGCGCGTCGATGGCTCGAGCGATGGGCTCCAGCTTCAACACCATGCCGACCCCGCCCCCGTAGGGCGCGTCATCCGCCGTGCGATGCCGGTCGTCGGTGTAGTCCCGCAGGTCCACCACGCGGACATCGAGCCGCCCCTGCTCCTGCGCGCGAGCGAGGATGCTGGCTCCGATCACCGAGCGGATCATCTCGGGGAACAGCGTCAGAATGTCACAGCGCATCGTCATCCAGCCACCCGTTCGGCGGTCGCACAATGATTCGCCCGCCCGCGAGATCGACGTCCACCACCACGCTCTTCACCGAGGCCAGCAACCGCTCGGCGCCATCGGCGTCCAGTACCAGGACATCGTGCGGCCCGGTCGACCACACCTCGCGCACGACGCCCACCCGTTCGCCCGTCTCGGTCCACGCGACCAGCCCCCTGAGCTGATCGTGATAGTAGGATCCTTCCGGCAACGCCGGGCGCTCGGCCTCGGCGACCGCCAGATACCGCCCGCGCGCGGCCACCGCCTCATCGATCGACGACCACTCCTTGAAACGGAGGTACACGCCCCCGCGAGGCTCCCCTCGAACCTCCGCCACCGTCACGCGGGCCGGCGGCTCACCCAGCAACCAGAATGTCGCGCCGACCCGAAAGCGCCCCGAGACGTCGGAGAGCGATTCCACCCGTACCTCACCGCGCAAGCCGTGCGGCTTGACGATCCGGGCAACCAGCACCGGCGATTCGGGCGCCGCCTCGGGCGATCGCCCATCCCGACTCGGCATCAGAGCCCGCGGGCGGTGCGATCGAGCATCCGTCACCGCCGCCACGCCCGCCGCGCTCAGCCCCCTTGAGGCGCCGCCCCGAGGCCGGCCCGCTTCAAGAGCTGCTTGACGGTCGCCGTCGTCTGGGCGCCCTGCTTCAACCAGCCCTCCGCCCGGCCCATGTCGAGCCGGACCCCCGATGCGTCGGCCAGGGGGTCATACGTCCCCAGGACCTCGATGAACCGACCGTCACGCGGCGCGCGCGAATCCGCAACCACGATCCGATAAAACGGCCGCTTGTGCCGACCGCGCCGAGCCAACCGAATCTTCACCATGTCGTTCGTCCCCTTTCCTTTCCGTTCCGCTCTTCTCTTCGCCTCACACGCCCCACGCCAGCCGGTCGCGAGTCGCTTTCAACAACCCTTCATACCCGTCCTGTGCGACCGTGCCAACCGCGTGCCGCACCGCGAGCGCCCCTCGAATCCTCCCCGCCGCTCGACTCGCCTCGACCCTGGCCTCGATGCGGCTCATGAGGCTCTCGGCCCCGACCGCGTCCGTGTCGAGCAGCACCATCGCGAAGGTCTGGTGGTCGTATCGTCCCGCCACGTCGACCTTCCGGAGGGACGCACGGATCGCCTCGCCGACCAGACGGATCACCTGATCCGCGTCCGGACCGTCCAGCACCTCCCCCGAGAGGGCGGTCATCACGGCCGCCAGCGCGCGCTGTTGCCGCTGGGCGAGTTTGATCTCCCGCCGGTAGAGGTCGTCGAAATAGGCGCGGGCGTAAAGCCCCGTCACCCGATCGAGCCGCTCGTGCGCGAGAATCTGCTCCTCGAGCTCGGCCCGATCCGAGACATCCCGGATCAAGATGAGCGCCAAGGGCGAGCCGTCGGCGGCCGTCATCGGAATGCACGACGCGGGCACCACCTGCCCCCCCCGGCCTGGGAGATTGACGTCCAGCGCCTCCCGGCGCTCGCGTCGTTCCAGCGCGGCCGCGCCCGGACACGCCGTCTCGCACAACTCGAACCCCTCCGCGTTCTGACACACCGCTACCTCGCTGCACACCCGCGTCCCGACCGCGTCGGACGCGGCGCAGGCGGTCAAGCGCTCGGCCGCCGGATTGAGCGCGAGGATCCGCAGCGCCCGATCGATCACCATCACGCCGTCCGAGGTGTGCTCGAACAACTCCTTAAAGCGCTCCCGCTCGATCTCAAACGCCACGCGTCGCCTCCCCCACCGGTCCGCCGTCAACGGCAACGCCCCACCGCAGGGGCCGTCCGGCGCCGTGCGCCTACGCGGAAAATAGGCGGGCGGCAAGCGACCGCCCGCGGGGCCCACCCAAGGCTTTCATCATCTTCTTGGCCTGCGCGAACTGCTTCATCAGTTGGTTGATCTCTTGAACCGTCGTCCCGCTCCCCCGGGCAATGCGCTTGCGGCGACTCCCGTTGATCACATCGGGGCGCCGGCGCTCCTCGGCCGTCATCGAGTTCACGATCGCTTCGACCCGCACCAGATCGCGCTCGGCGCCGTTCCCCTCCATGCGCTCGGCGAGCTTGGCGCCCCCGGGAATCATCGCCACGAGATCCGACAGCGATCCCAATTTCTTGACCTGTTGCACCTGCGCCCTGAACTCGTCGAAGGTGAACGCGTCGGTCCCCAGCGTCCGCTCCAGCGCCCGGGCGTCGTCCTGCGAGAACGCCTCCCGCGCCCGCTCGACGAGGCTCTCGACGTCGCCCATCCCCAGGATGCGGGACGCCGCGCGCTCGGGATGAAACGGCTCGAGCGCCGCAAGCGACTCCCCCACCCCCACGTACCGGATCGGCTTGCCGGTCACCGCGCGCATCGACAGGACGGCGCCCCCGCGGGCATCGCCCTCGGTCTTGGTCAGCACGATCCCGGTCACCCCGACCCGGCGGTCGAACTGCTCGGCGATCGACACCGCCGCTTGTCCGGTCATCGCATCAGCCACCAGCAGCACCTCATGGGGCCGCACCGCGTCGCGGATCGCCGCCAGTTCGCCCATCAACTCGTCGTCGATCTGCAGGCGCCCGGCGGTATCGAGCACCACCACGTCGATCCCCCCGCGGTCGGCCCTGGCCACGGCCGACCGGCACACCGCCTCCGCGGACCGCTCGTCGGCCGGCACGTGGACCGGCACCCCCACCTGCCCGCCGATGACCTCGAGTTGGCGAATCGCGGCGGGGCGCTTTAAGTCGGCGGCCGCCAACAGCACGCGGCGGCCCTCGGCGTGAAACACCCGCGCGAGCTTTCCCGCGGTCGTGGTCTTCCCGGCACCCTGCAACCCCACAAGCATCACCACCGTCGGCGGGTTGGGCGCCAACTGCACCGGGCGGTGAGCCTCTCCGAGCAGCGCGCGCAGTTCCTCCCACACGATGGTGACGACCTGCTGGCCCGGGGTCAGACTGTGCAAGACCTCCTGTGTCAGCGCCCGCGCTTTGACGGCGTCCAGGAGCGTCTTGACGACCTTGACGTGCACGTCGGCCTCCAGCAGCGCCAGGCGCACGTCGCGGAGCGCCTCCGTCACGGCGGCCTCGTCGAGGAGACCCCGTCCGCGGAGTCGCTTGAAGATCGACTCAAACTTTGCTGTCAGTCCGTCCCACACCGCCTAATCTCTTCATAGACGCATTTCGGCACAACCGACGTAGTGTAGAGAAGCCACAACGGAAAGTCAAGAAAATTTCCCTAGACTTTCTCGTGTGTTGCAGCGCAGCCGTCCATCCCACGGGTCACCCCAGACTTCGGCGGATCTTGGCGGCATCGAGAATGTACTCCCCGAACTCCCTCCCTTCGCGCCAGAGGAGGTACGCGCTCGACACGAGGTTGCGGTGGAGGTAGTGCTCGGATCGACGAGGCCCCAGCTCTTCGCCGAAATGCACTTCAAGCAGCTTGACGTCGTCCTGAACGGTCGCCCACGCCGTGTCCTGCTTGGCCAGAAAATTGAGGTTTTCCTTGTTGAGGTACTGTCCCGCCTCGATGAGATCGGCCCGAAAATTCACGTAGATGGACTCCAGGTCGTCGAGCAGTCCCCGCTTTTTTGCCGCTCGCAACCCGCGTCCCGCCCCGATCAGCTCCGGGGGAACGCCGATCGAGTACAGCGCGGCCGTGAAGCCGATCGCGCGGGGCAACCGAACGCCCCCTTCGCCGCGCGCGTAGCCGAACAGGCCGAAGTGCAGCATCCGCTCGCGCCGCTGAGGGATGAACCGCGACAGGTCGTTGATCCGATCCGCCAGCGCCTCCACGGTGACCTTGTATTCGGCCGAGAAGAGCGCGTTGATCTGGCCGCCGCGTCTCACCTGGTCAGCGGTGTACAGCGGGGCGCGATGCTTTCCGAGCGCGCGATTGAGCACGCCGATCGCGCGCGTCACCTCGCTCAGGGGATAGTCGTACCGGAACGCCGACTGAATCGTCACGGTGCGGACCCCTGGATACTCACGGAGAAACGCATCCACCCGTCGCGGCGAGAGCCCCCCGCGGAAGGGAAGACAGCCGACACCGATGATGGGAAACACTGGAATCCCGGTTTCGTCCTCGAAGCGGTAGTACTCCGAGAGCGCAATCTTGGCCGCGATCGTGGCGGGAACGAGACCGTCGTTGAGCGAGGGGGCGGAGCGGGCCACGAACGGCCTCAAATAATCCGGCGCCGCCCCGTACTCCCGCCGGTGGAGATCCAGATACTCCATCAGGATTTTACGCGATGCGGTGAGGTGGGAGACGCCCTCGATGAGGGGGATCACCCTCAAATACGTGAACCGCTTTTCCTTGTCGCCGAACGCCTGGTGCTTGAGTGCGGCCACCTGGGAAAACGTCTTCTGAAGGTGGAGTAATTTTTTGGCATCGTCGGTCATCGGAAGGATGACCTCGAACACCGGAGGATGCTTAAATCCCAGATCGTGCGCGAGATCTTCGAACGTCAGGATCCCGATGTACGCGCGCGCCAGGCGGTAGCCCTTTTCCTCCCAGATGTTCGGGAGCCGGAACGTGAGGAACACGTCCCCGCCCAGCGTCTTCTTCTTAAAGAAGTCGTAGTACTTGGAGAAAAGTTTGTCGACGACCGCCTCGTCGACGTATTTGCCTTCCCAGTCCCACATGTACTCCTGGCATTTGAGATCCCGAAACGCCGAGACGCACTCCTCCACCTCCTCCTGCGCCGAAATGAAGGCGTCGCCATTCTTTTTCCACGGGGGGACGCCGGCGTGATCGGGGTGCTGGGTAGCCATCGTCGCCGGAATTTTGCGGGGTGGCGAACGGCGTGGAATGGGAGATCTCCTGACTCAGGGGCAGCGCGGTTCCGATCAGTCGGTACCGCGCCAGACTACCAGAATCCTTGAACAATCTCAAACACGACCGGCCTCCATGGGTTGCTCGCCGCGGAGTGCGGTTGGGGTGAGGGGGCGACGATGGATGCTAGGAACCTGTCCATGAATGGTCATCTGCGGCGTTGCCGCTGCGCATCCGCTCCTCACGTACCCACCGCGTACGCTCCGGTGCGGTGCTCACGGCGCCTGGCATCTGACGCATTCCTGAACAGACTCCAACGATCGAATACTCGGACAGGTTCCTAGGGGTGGTCGGATCGGACGTCGCGGCTCCGAACGCTCGCGACGCGCACGCGCACCGACGGCGGCGCGGGGCTTGGCGTCAGATGCTTTCTCAGGAGATCGAGGAATTCCTTTTCGGCGAGGAAGATCTCGCGGCACGATGGACAGGCGGTTAAATGCGTCTGGGTCCGCATCGAATCCTTCGCGTCCAGCTCCCCGTCTAGATGGGGATGCATCACCTTCCTGATCGCGGAGCAATCGTCCATCGGGATCCGGTGCACAGGGTGACAGAATGCGGTGGGACGATCCCCGTTAACGGACGTCGATCATCATCCCGCTGCGACGAGGGGAACGCCCGCCGCTCAGGCCACGGCGTGCTCGGCGTGATGGAGGCGGGTCTGGCGGGAGGCACCAGCCCAGTAGTCCTTGAGCAATTTCTTCAGAAGATTGCGGCCGCGAGACAACCGCGACATGACCGTGCCGAGCGGACAGCTCATGATCTCCGCGATCTCTTTGTAGTCAAATCCTTCGACGTCCTTGAGCAGCACGGCGAGGCGCAGTTTTTCCGGCAGCGCATCCATCGCGCGCTGGAAATCCTGGCGGAAGACCCCCTTCTCGTGCCGGCCACTCGCCGCCACCAACACATCCTTGGGCGACTCGTACGGATCATCTTCCACCACCTCGAGCTCGGTCAGCGACACCTCGCGCGCACGCTGGTGATACCGATTGATGAACAGGTTCTTGGTGATGGTGAACAGCCAGGCTTTGTAATTGGTGATCTGCTCGTACCGGTGGTAAAACCGGTAGGCTCGCAGGTACGCGTCCTGAACCAAATCGTGCGCATCGTCGCTGTTGCCGGTCAACACGAGGGAAAAACCGTACAGCGAGTCAAGGTACTTCAGCGTGATCTCTTCAAACTCGGCTTTTCTGGCTTCTTCCGGTCTCACCAACGTCAGCAGGGCACCGCTTTCCATTGTTTGCTCCATCCGAGGTTGCTTTCCGGTCCGACCCAAACCACGGGCTGGGAAGTGCACGTACGGTGCCAATAGGTTCCGGTGGGAATTTACCGCGGGAACACGGGGATGGATCTAACGCAGGGGGAAAAAGTGAGACTCAACTTCCCTTATTCAGACCAAATCTTCATCACTTGAGACGGCCGCGACTGACCGTTATTGATGGAATTGCCCCCTTTCCCTCTTGAGCGACGAAAGAGTGGCTTGTGGCATTTCTTTCTCGCCAATGGCACCAACGCTATTGAAACTTAAGAAGAAACTTCGCTTGTGGACGAACCGGCCACCTGGCCGGTTCGTCCCCCTAGTCATCTGTGCCCCGGTGGATAAGGTTCTTAGCTACAGCGCGAGTACCCACACACGCCGCACTTTTCGCACCCTTCCTCGAATTTCAGCTCGCACCCGCAGTCCGGACACGGGAATGTCACCTTGCCGGTCCGATGATCCAGCAGCATGGCGAATGGCTTCGCCTGGGGATCCACCGCCGGGGCCTTGGAAGCAAGGTTTTCGGCGAGGCTTTTGGCGATCGCGTCGGAGCAGGACAGGACGCGGTCGGGGCCGAGGCCGTAGGGCTTATCGCAACGGATCCCGATAAGCTGCTTGACGATCGCCTGGGGATCGGCGCCGGCGCGGAGCGCGAGCGAAATTAAGCGGCCGATCGCCTCGTTGAAGGAGCCCTCGCACCCCCCGGATTTGCCCATCATGTTGAAGACCTCGAACGCGCGGCCGGCCTCGTCTTGGTTGACCGTGACGTAGAGATCGCCGCACGAGGTCTTGGTCCGGCTCGTGCTGCCCGTGGTCGTTCGCGGCCGCGGCTTCGGCATGATCAGTTGCGTCGTCGGCGCGGGGGGTGGTGCCGAGACCGGCTCCGGCTGAACCGGGGCCGCCTGCGCCACCTTCGACGACTGGCCGACGTTTAAGACCTGTTCTTCCCGGCTGGCGTCGCGGTACACCGTGATGCCCTTGCACCCCAGGTTGTACGCCATCAGGTAGGCCTTCTTCACGTCCTCGACCGTCGCGTTGGCCGGCATGTTGATCGTCTTCGACACCGCGCTGTCGGTATGCGCCTGAAAGGCCGCCTGCATCTTGACGTGCCACTCCGGCGCGATGTCGTGGGAGGTCGCGAACACCCGCTGCCAGTGCGCGGGAACGCAGGCCAGTCCGCGCGCGGAGCCGTGGTTGTCCAGGATCTGCTGGATGAGATCCTCCCGCCAGAACCCTTCGCGCTTGGCCACCTGGATAAAGTCGTCCAGGACGTAGGGGAGGTGCTCGCCGTCCATCACGTTCTTGTACCAGATGAGCGAGAACTCGGGTTCACAGCCGCCCGAGGTGTCGGCGATCATCGAGATCGTGCCGGTCGGCGCGACCGTGGTCACGTAGGAATTGCGCAGCCGGTGGCCTTGTTGCTGGTGCAGCGAACCTTCCCAGTACGCGTAGGGTCCGCGCGCGTCGGCCAGTCGCTTGGACTCGTCGTAGCCGACATCGCGGAAGAACTTCATCACCCGGCGCCCCATCTCGACGCCCTCCTCCGAGTCATACGGGATACCCAGCTTGAACAGCAGCCGCGCGAAGCCCATGATGCCGAGGCCGATTTTCCGGTTGGCCTTGGTCACTGCCTCGATCTGGGGAATCGGGTAATTGTTCATGTCGATGACGTCGTCGAGAAAGCGGACGCCGGTCCGGACACTCGACTCCAACCTCGCCCAATCGACCTCATACCGCCCGTCGCGCTCGATGACGTGGCGCTCGACGTTGATGCTGCCGAGATTGCACGACTCGTACGGGAGCAACGGTTGCTCGCCGCACGGATTGGTCGCCTCCATCGCCGCGATGTGGGGGGTCGGGTTCGCGCGGTTGGTCACGTCGATGAAAAAGAGACCGGGTTCGCCGTTGCGCCACGCCGCCTGGGCGATCGTGTCGAACACCTCGCGGGCGGGCAGGCGCCGGACGACCTCGCCCCGGCGCGGGCTGACCAGATCGTACTCCTCGCCCCGCTCCACCGCCTCCATGAATCGATCGGTGATCGCGACGCTGATGTTGAAATTCGTGATCTCCTTCGTGTCGGTCTTGCAGGTGATGAATTCCAGGACGTCGGGGTGATCCACCCGCAGGATGCCCATGTTCGCGCCCCGCCGCGTTCCGCCCTGCTTGACCGCCTCGGTCGCGTGGTTGAACACCTTCATGAACGAGACCGGCCCCGACGCGACGCCGCCGGTGGTCCGCACGACGTCGTCCTTCGGCCGAAGCCGGGAAAACGAGAACCCCGTGCCGCCGCCGGTCTTGTGGATGATCGCGGCCTGCTTGACCGTCTCGAAGATCTCTTCCATCGAATCGCCGACGGGCAGCACGAAGCACGCGGACAACTGCTGCAACTCGCGTCCCGCGTTCATCAAGGTGGGGGAGTTGGGCAGAAAGTCCGTCTCGGCCATGAACGCATAAAACGCCTCGGCGGCCCGCTCCACGTCCGCCTCGGTGCCGTAAAGCCGCTCGGCTTGGGCAATGTTGCGCGCCACGCGCTCGAACAGTTCCTGCGGGGTTTCGGTCACCTGGCCGCGCTCGTCCTTGGCCAGATACCGTTTCTTGAGAACCCGCAGGGCGTTAGGTGAGAGCCGCGGGGCCTGGCGTGCGGAACCATTCCGGATCGGCTCACCCGTCACCGCCGTCTGGGCGCCTTCGTTCATACGAAACCCTCCTTGGTGTGGACTTGCTTTATGATTGAAGCGATAAGGTCGGATGACGCATCGATCACGTTCGGGAAAATTTTTCACACCGTGTGAGGTGCTGGATTATCTCTCCTCGAGAATCGAGATATCGAGAGCGCCGCATCCTACGCTCGTCACAATGTCCCTGTCAAGGGAAAAGCACAAGATACGGGGCCATGCAAGTCATAAACCAACTAGATGTTGTGGATATACCTGTGAGTCGGAGGGGATCACATGTGGATCGGCTGTGGACAGCGCGGTTTCAGCGGCTCAGGGAAGCGGCGCCTCCAGAGTCACGAGCAGGCCGTATGAACCCATCGTGCCGGCTCCGGCTGACGGGCCCTTGAGGGACGCGGTGACCCTGGCGTAATAGGGGCCGGGCTGGGCGTCGAACACGACCGTGGAGGCCAATCGCTCCCCGTTGTTCACTCCCATATCGCGATAGAACGCAGGCAAGGGGACGGCCCGGTTGCACACCCCGAGCTGGACCGTTTTAGGAATCGCCGCGTCATCGTTCTCCACCTTCACGGTACTCACCACCACGACTGCCCCGGTCGCATTCACTATTTGCAGAAACGTGTCGGCCCCGTTGCTCAGGTTGAACGTCTCGACCTTCACGGATCGAGGCACATCAACGGTGAACTTCACGTAATCCACATCCCCAGCCGGGTAGAGCGTGTGGCAAGTCGGAGCCAGGCCGGCGTCCGGAGCGCTCACCATCACATCGTCGGGGCGGCTCTCGTACGCATCCGGCACGAACTCGATTTTCCGCAGCGTCGCCGTGGTCGCGAAATTCGAAAAGCTCGTCGGACCGAAGAGGTCCTTGAAATAGCCCGCGAAACTTTCCAGCGTGCCCGTCGGCGGTGGCACCGTTCTGAATCGGCTCATGATCTGCCACACGCGCTGGAGACCTTCCGCGGAGACGTCCCCGCCCTCTCCGTAGCCGTCGAGCAAATCCCAGAGCACTGCCGCCACCGCGATCTCGCTGGTCGTGTAGGTACCGTAGTCCTCGAGCGGGGTCCCGATGCCGGTGAGCACGGCGGAGTAGGGCTTCTCGATATCGAACGCGTAGCTGAGGCCGCGATTCGGACTCCCCGGATCGCCCGCGTAGGTGTTCACCATCACCGGGCTCTCGCGGATCGCAGCCGACAAGAATGTCGCCCACCCCTCGGACCACGCGAGTCGGATGTCCTGGCTGTTGTCGTTCAGATAGTGCGCGCCGCCGATTTCGGCGGGCTTTGAAAAGCTGTAGGCCATGAAGTGCCCGAACTCGTGGAGGATCACGTCGTCGTCGTACTCGTCATGATCCCCGTTGTCCGGACCTCCGCCGTCCCCCCCCGAGAGCACGATGAATGCGTCGCCAGTCTGCTCATCGCCGCCAAAATACGTCCCGAAGGTCCCATCCCCGAAGAATGTCCCCGGCCGCCACACGCCATACAATTGTTCGGCGGGCGCCTGCCCGGTCAATGCGACGGCTTTCTCGGCCCCGGTGGTCAGCACGTCCATGATGTTGAAGGCGCCGGAAAACGGATACGCCACCCCGCCGGAAAGCTGCACCATGAGCGGCAGCGGAAAATCCCGCTTATTAACTCCCGGCTTGGACGCGTCGAACGGGTCGCCCGGCCGGCTGTAGAGCTCGACGTTGTCGCTGGTCACGACGATCTTGAACTTCTGGGGATCGGTCCTCGAGGCGACCCGTGGATAGACGGTGGAAAAGCTCGTCAGCGTGGGGATGTCGGTGCAGTAGGACCCGTTCTTGTCGGTAAACGTGGTCGCGACCACGCTGCCGTCGACCTCGCGGACGATCTCGACCGCACCGTAGCGAACCGGCTTGATGATCCGTTCGCCGGTCAACCCCTGCGGGCTGTATAAGCGCTTGACGAAGGTGACCTTCCCGCCGACCACCACGCCCTGCCCCCGGCAGATGAGGTCGCCGATCGGCGTGCCGCCGCCTCCGGAGCCGCACCCCATGAGGCCCGCGAGGCCGGCGATCGCCGCCGCGCGCGCCAGCCGACGCCGGCGACACGGCAGGTCACGGCTCGTCGCGATATTCGATAACCGATTCACCCGTCTTGGTTTTCTTGGGGGGGGGAAGGTTGAGTTTGTGCTTGGACGGGTCACCCAGCGGGAGCATGAGCGACCGGGCGTCGCCGAGCGTGGTCCCGTCGGCGAATTTCAGCATCGCGGCGCCCTGGATGACCGCCGGCGCGGCCTTCCGCGGCCGGATCGTCACCATCAATGTTCGAACATCGCCCGCCCGCGCCGCCCCCTCCCAGGTCGTCGTCCCCGACACGAGATCCACGCCGTCCGGGAGAGTGATCGACAGCGACAGGCTCGGCGCGTCCACCAGGGGCCTCGCGCGGAGGGTCACGGTCACGTCCGCGTCCACCGCGACCGGCCCGCCGAAATCGAGCGACACGTCGAGTGGGGCGGCCGGCATCGTCGCCAAGCCGGGTCGGGGACACGAGAGAAACACAAGAACCAGCGCCGCCATCAAGGGCGCGCGGCTCCGCCCAAAGACCACGTTCATATTCATCTAGACTCCTCCGTGTGGGGGTTTATTCTGAACCGAACCGGGGGGAACGGCTAGGAACCGGTCTGAACATTCGGCAGTTGGAGCCTGTTCAGGAATGCGCCAGATGCAAGGCGCCGGCGAGCACCCGGACCGGAGCGTACTGTTCCGTACGTGAGGACCGGATGCGCAGCCGGCAACGCAGCAGATGGCCATTCATGGACAGGCTTCTAATCGGCCAGCCGCCAGTAGCGTAAGGTGGGCTCCCCGCGGGAGCGGTCCACGACCGCCAGAACGCCCTTTTTCACGCCGTTGGCCTCGCCTTCCGCGTAGACCGAGAACCACGAGCTGGCCACGGTAATTCGCGGCAGCAGTTGGCTGACCACGGCCGAGGTCATGCCGGGGACCTTGATCAGATCGCCCTTGGCGGCGAACGGCCGGGCATCGACGATCGTCTCCACCTGCTTGTCGTCGAGCGGGAACGCGACAGCGCCATCCTGGCCAGGCACCGGCAGTGTCTGCAGCACCACCGGGTCGGCGGTGTTGACGTTGATACTCTCGTCGGATGTGTAGACCGTCAAGTACGGGCTGATCGTGCGGTACACCTCGTCGGAGATGCCTTTGACGAGGTGCAACTCGGCCAGGGTGTCCATCCGGCCGTTGCGGCAGCGGTACGGCCGATCCAGGCGCTCGTAGTACGCCGACTCCGCGCCGGAGGGCTCCTCGATCTCGTCCCGATCCAGCCAATCCACGATCGCGTCGACCGGCGCGGGGTCGAGCCCCTTGAGCCGGAACAGGCGTTTGAGCTGCTCGATCTGAAGCGGAACCGAGGGTTTCGTCCCGCTCGGGGTCACCAGCATGTTGACGTTGATCTTCCCCCCCTCGTCCTGGATCCACGCCGCGACCGTCCCGTCCCCCAGGGGGTAGGGCGGGAGCGGCGTCGCCCAGAGTTCGGTCAAGTCGTCGCGGCCGCCGTGCCGGACCAGATCGTCCTTCAGGAGCGCCTGCGCGGCGGCGATGCCCGACGTCGCGAGGTGAAACGCCTTCATCCCGTCCCGGAAGTTGCCCGCGGCCTTCACCATCGTCCGGGTGGATCGGTCGAATTCGAGCACCGCCGTGACGAGCAGCACGAGGACGAGCAACGTGAGCACGAGGGCCATCCCGCGTTCGCCCGGCCGAGCGGCCCGCCGGTCAGGACGGCTTGTCATAGGTCGAGACCACGAACGACCCGTCGAGCAGTTTCGGATCGGCGTACCGCGTCTTGAGGCGGAGGGACTTGACCCGGAGCCGCTGGGGCGCGCGATCGAGCGCGGTCAGGTACGCGACGATCTGGGGCAGGGTGACGCTCTCCAACTTGACCTCCGCGCTCAGTTCGCGATACGGCGGGAGCGTCTGGCTCGGCTGGGGACGAATCGACGTCAGCCGGCCTCGCATCTGCTGAGTCACCGCGGCCTCTTCGAGAAACGAGAGCAGCGAGAACGCGCCCGGGCGGGCGACCCGGCGGTCCAGCGCCGAGACCCGCTCCGCCGCGTCCTTGTACTGGGCGGCGAGACGCACCACGCGGTCCAAATCCGCCTGGCGCTGGACGATCACTCGATCCAGCCGCGCGCTCCGAATCAGCAGGGGATCGACCACCAGGCCGTACCCCGCCAGGACCGCCACGGCGACCGCGCCCAGCCCCAGCACGACGCGCTCGCGCTCGTTCCGCTCGCGCCACCACGCGAGGAGGCGGTCCCGCATCACACACCTTCTCTCAGCGTGATGGTCATCAGGAACCGGACCTTGGACTGGTCGGCGGTCGTCTTGGCGTCACTCACCACGATACGGCCGACAAAGGGCGCCTTCGAGAGCGCGCCCTCGATGCGGTTCACCCAGTCGAACGACGCGGTCTCCGCCTCGATCCGGACCTTGTCCTGATCGATGGTCAGATCGGACACCGCGATGCCGCTGTCCTTGGGGATCGCGTCGGTCAGCTTCAACAGGATGTCGAGCGCGCCAACCTCGCCGCCGAGAAACGCCCGCTGTTTGGCGAGCGTGTCGATCGCAGCCTGGAGCTGATCGGGTTCGCTCACGATCGTCGTCACTCCGGGGAGCGCGTCCTGAAAGGCCGCGCGCACCCGGTCCTGCACCTCGCGGTACCGGCGCTCCTTCCCGGCGGCTCGCACCCCCAGGTCGGCGACGCCCGCCGCGAGCACGAGCGCCGCCATGACGCCCGCGATCATCGCGCGCTTGCGCACCCCCGCCCGCTCCCGACCGTACGCGAACTCCCCCCGGCGGAAGTCGATGCGGCCGCGGTCGCGGGCCAGCCCCGCGAGCGCCAGACCGGCCGCGAGGGCGACCGGCGCGAGCGGCCGCGGCGCACCGCCGATCGGCACCGACGGCCACGCGACGAGCTCCAGCCCCAGCGCGTCGGCGAGGAACGCGCCGACCTCCGGAAGATCCGACCAGAGGCCGCTCAGCGCCATCGCCCCGACGCGCCGGCCCGAGTCGACCGCGTCGGCGTGCAGGGTGCGCCGCAACTCGTCGACCGCGGTCCGGAGCGCGGGAACCAGGGCGTCCGCCGCGCGAGCGGCCGAGGCCCGGTCGGCGTCGTCTCTCGCGTGACGGTAGATGGTTGCCTCCCGGAGCGCCTCGGCTTCGATCCCCGACTCGGCCGCCGCGCGCCTCGCCGCCTCGCCGTCCCAAGGCACGCCCCGCATCGCCCGCAGGCGCCGGCCGTCGAGCAGCGCCACCGAGATCCACCGATCGTCCAGGTGGATCAGCGCCAGGTCGGGACGGAGCGGCAGCCAGACCTCGGCGGCATGCGCGAGGGCCTCGGCGTCCACGGTCACCACGCGGGGATCGAGCCCCGCGCGAGCCGCCTCCTCCAGCCGGGCCCGCAAAGTCGTTTTCGGAACGGCCGCCGCCAGGAGGCGCGAGCGCCCCTCCGCCTGAGACACGAGCGACGCCGCGACCACGACCTCGTCGAGCTCGAACGGCAACTGCCCC
This sequence comes from Nitrospirae bacterium RIFCSPHIGHO2_01_FULL_66_17, assembly GCA_001803875.1. Classification (GTDB taxonomy): domain Bacteria; phylum Nitrospirota; class Nitrospiria; order 2-01-FULL-66-17; family 2-01-FULL-66-17; genus 2-01-FULL-66-17. The sequence continues at coordinate 30,816 of MHEO01000039.1, forward strand.
TCGAGCTCGGACGGGAGGACGGCGTCGAGCTTCTCCCGCTGGGTGAACGGCAGGGTGACCGCCCGCGCGGATACGGCGTGAACCGGCACGCCGAGCGCGACCGGTTGCGCCCCCGGCGCCGCTTCCCGCGCGAGCGCCCGCAGCGTCTCGACCGGGCCCTCGGCGCCCTCGGGCACCCGCCGCGTGACGGCGCGCTCGATCCGAACGCCCTTGAGCCCCCGATTCACCACCGCGAGCGTAAGCGCCCGCGCGCCGATATCGAATCCCGCCCCGCGCATCCCGCTACGAAATCGGTGTCCCGTTGAGTGTCACGTCGGGCCTCCCAAGCCGACCCCCGATATGCACCGTGATCGGACCGCCCTTGGTCCCCGCGAGGGCCAGCAGCGGCACGCGCGCGGTGGCCCCCGGCGAGGGCGACAGCTTGAGCGTGAGGTTGAGAATGCTCTCGCTCCAAGGCATCCGCACGAGGACCGTGCCCTCGCCCGAGGCGGTGCCGAGCGCCCCGCCCGCCGCGAAGCGCTGGACCGTCACCGTCCCGCCCTTGAGCGCAACCTGGGCGGCGATCGTGTCGAACTCGATCCCGTTGATGGGAACGCCCGCCGCCGTCAGCCCGTCGATCCGCAACCCCGTCACCTCCGCCGACCCCGCGCCCTCGCCGCTCCACCAGGCCTCGTTGGTCCACCGGCAGGTCAGATCGAGCCGCAGCGTGCCCCGCCAGTCGCCCGGGGGAAGAAACGGCAGGCGCGCCAGTTCGAACCCCTGGCCGACCTGGTCCAGCGCGAACCGCGCGCCCCCCGGCGCCGGGCGCAACACCCACGTCCCGCGCGACCGGCCGCCATACGCCTCCCACGCGATGTCGGCGTCGACCGTCCGCCGCAGCAACGGCCACAGCGCGAGCCGGACGCGGACCGCATCCACGGTCAGCGCGTTGAACGGCACCAATAAGCGGCCGCGGTCTCCCGCCGGCTCGAACCGCACGCCCCGCCACCCCACGCCGAGGGGGAAGAGGAACCGGCCGGACTCCACCGTCACCCGGGCGTGCGTGCTCCGCGCGACCCCGGCCACCAAGGCCGCCTGCAGGCGCTCGTACGGGAACGTCAGGACCAGAAACAGGCCCGCCGCGACCACGGCGTAGAGGGCGTACGCGGCCGCCGACCGCCACGGAACCCGCGCCGAGCCATCCCGTGCCGGGCTCATCGTGCCGGCCCGCGCGGGCGCCACGGCCTCACCGCGTCCCGGCGAGGGGCAGGGCCACCACCGTCCGGACGCGCTCGGCGGGCGCGCGGCCGACGCCCGCCAGCCCGACCGTCACCTCGACCGCTCTCGGCAGGCCCTGGCGCGGTTTCGCCTCCCACGCGTCCACCCAGTCGGCGCCTGCGAGGTATCGGAGCTTGAACTCCGTTACGCCCTCGGCCATGTCGTCGGTCTGAACGGCCCACGGCGCGTCACTGAGGACGTTGGATCGTTCCTCCCGCACCAGCCGTCCGGTCGCGCCGTCGGGGTCGGCCTCGACCCGATACTCGATCTGCGACACGTCGGACTCGGGGCGGTCGGCCACGTACCGCCGGTGGGCGAACGTCGTCCAGACCAGGCGGTCCCGGCGCGTATCCGCCCCGGCGGCCGTGTCGCTCGATCCCTCGAACCGTCCACGCCCGCCGTTGTCGGCAAACCAGTACGCGGCCGACAGCTCGTCCACCAGGCGCTCCGTGATGACCTGCACCTGGCGCATCCGCTCGCTGGCCTCCGCGGTGTCGCGCGTCACGTCCACGCTGCGCGCAAACGCGCCGTACACGAGGGTCATCACGATCGCTAACAGCCCGATCGCCACCACCACTTCGATCAGAGTAAATCCGCGCTGCGCCAAAGGCGCGGCATGAAAATCGCCCCTTCCTCTCGGATCGCGAAGCAAGCCGCCGCGCGGCTCTAGCGTGACGGTAGATAGTTGCCTCCCGCTCACGCCCCGCCCCCCGTCTTTGGACGCTGGAAGACGTAGCTCACCAGATCGACGCGCTCGTTACGGGAGGGTTCGCCCCAGGCCACCATGACGCGCACCTCCCGGACGAGATCGGTCGAGAACAGGCCGGTGGGGCTCACCTCCTGCCGCCACGTAAACCGCGCGTGCGCGTCGTCGAACCGGCCTTCGCTGGTCCCCAGGTCGGGGAACCCCCCGATGGTCGCGTCGGCCATCCGTTGCTGCGCCAGCGCCGTGGCCGCGATGACGGCGCGGGCCTCGTCGTGGAGGACCATGTCCCGGTTGCGGAGGCCGAGTAGCGCGACGAACGCCACCGCGATCACGGCGAGCGCCACCATGATTTCGAGCAGGGTAAATCCGCACTGCGCCGACGGCGCAGAATGAAAATCGCCCCTTCCTTGCGGATCGCGAAGCAAGCCGGCCACCCGCGTCGAGGTTCGCTGCGTCGGAGCCATCACGAGGCGGTCGTGTCTAGCGTGACGGTAGATCGTGGCCTCCCGTCGACGTAGCCCGCGACCACCGTCACCCGGCCGGTGATTGGGTTGATCGTGAGGGTGTAGCGCGACGGCCGCTTATTGATGCCGTTCAACCGATCGCCCTCCTCGAGGTGAATCGCCGTCCGCGTGACGCCGCCCGACGGGAAGAACTGGGTGAACGCCGTGCCATCCGTCACCAGACCATGATGCGGGGTGGCCACGTCCTCGAAGCGGACCTCCGCGGGCAGCGCCCGTTTGGGCCCGACCGGCGGCCCCTCTTCGAGGACGCCGCCACGCGACACCAGCGTCGTCACCCAGAACTCGTCGGTGTCCAGATCATAATACAGCCGCTGGATCGTGCGGGTCGCGATCGCCTCCTGAACGAGGGCGGCGGCCAGCCCCGCGAGGTCGCGCGACGCCGATCGCGCGTCGCCCCCGACGACACGCTGCAGGCGCGGCGCGACCAGCATGGCGACCAGGGCGAGGATGAACACCACGATCGTGATCTCGATCAGGGTAAATCCGCACTGCGCCAACGGCGCAGACTGCAATCGTC
>MHEO01000039.1:33844-51544 GCA_001803875.1 Nitrospirae bacterium RIFCSPHIGHO2_01_FULL_66_17
CCCAACAGCCCCCCCCGCCCCCACCCTGCTGCTCGGAAAATCCCCCCTTGCCCCCCTTTGCAAAAGGGGGGGTGGGGTGATTTCATCCGTTCGCGGGTGAGCCAACGGCTCATGGAAACTCACTTCAAGTCCCAGTTTTCCAGGTCGGCGTCCTTGCCCTCCCCCCCGCGCTCGCCGTCGGCCCCGTAGGAGGCGAGGTCGAAATCGCCGTGGCCGCCGGGCGAGAGGTAGGCATAGGTATGGTTCCACGGATCCTTGGGAACCTTGGACACATAGCCACCGGAGCGCCACCGCTCGGGGATGGGGCTCACCGAGGGTTTGGTCACCAGCGCCTCCATGCCTTGCTCGGTCGTCGGGTAGAACCCGTTGTCGAGCTTGTAGAGGTGGAGCGCCTCCTCGAGGTGCTTGATCTCCACCATCGCCGCGGTGCGCCGCGCGTCGTCGGTGCGTCCCACGATCTTCGGCACGACCAGAATCGCTAAAATCGCCAAGATCGTCACCACGACCATCACTTCGATGAGGGTAAAGCCGTGTTCGCGTGTCATCCGACGCTCACCTCACAATCTGGCTCATTTCAAAAATCGGCAGGAGAATCGCGAGGACGATGAACAGAATCACCCCGCCCATCACCAGAATCATCACCGGCGAGAGCAGCGCGGTGAGCGCGCCCACCGTGGTCTCGACCTCGTGGTCGTAGGCTTCCGACACTTTTTTGAGCATCGTTTCGAGTTCGCCGCTCAGCTCTCCGACCGCGATCATGTGGGTCACCAGCGGCGGGAACACCCCGCTGCGGCGGAGCGGCTCGGCGATGCTCTGGCCCTGTCGGATGCTTTCCTGGGCGGTCTCGATCGCGTCGGCGATGACGACGTTGCGGACCACGTTCTTGACGATTTCCAGCGCGGTCAGCAGACCGATCCCTCCCGCAAGGAGCGTGCTCAGGGTCGAGGTGAACCGCGAGAGCGCGATCATGCGGACTAGGCGGCCGACGACCGGCAGCCGCAGCGCCCATGCATCGTACCGGCGGCGGCCCGCCGGCGTGCGAACGTACCGCGCGATCGCCATCCCCCCCGCGACGCCCGCGAGCGCGAGGACCCACCAGCCGAACCGGAGGGCATCGCTGAGCGCGATCAGGATCACGGTCGGCCACGGCAGCGCCTGACGGAGGTCGGCGAAGACGACCGTGACCTTCGGCACGACGAACGCCACCAGAAAGACCAGGATGAGCACGCTGACCGCCAACATCAGCAGCGGGTAGGTCAGCGCGGCCGTCACCGTGTTGCGCAGGCGCGCCTGCCGCTCGAGGAACTCGGCCAGGCTCAAGAGCACGCGGTCCAGCGTCCCGCTGGCTTCCCCGACCCGCACCATGTTCACGTACAGCGACGAGAACACCGCGGGGTGGGCCGCCAGCGCGTCGGCGAACGTCGCGCCCTCGCGGATCCGTTCACGCACCGCGGCGACGACGCGCTTGACGGTCGTGCGCTCGACCTGCTCGCCGAGCGCGGCGAGCGAATCCACCAGGGGAAGACCGGCGGTCAAGAGCGTGGCCAGCTGCCGCGTGAGGACCGACACCTCCGCCGCGGACACGCGTTCGCCCAGAAACGACCGTCGGCTCGCCGCGCTCGGGCGCGCCGCCCCGGGAATCACGTCCACCGGGAAGACGCCGCTGCGTTTGACCTTCTGCCGCGCCTCTTTCAGGCTGTCGGCGTCGATCACGCCCGTGACCGTCTTGCCCTCGGAGGTCAGCGCGGTGTATTCAAACACGGCCATCTTACGTCACATCTTCGGCGGTGACGCGCAACACCTCTTCCGTCGTCGTCACGCCATCCAGCACCTTGCGCGCGCCGTCCTCGCGCAGCGTGGTCATCCCGCGCTCGACCGCACGCGCCTTGATCGTATTCGCGTCGGCCTTGGCCAGAATCAAGGCCCGCACCTCATCATCCATCACCAGGATTTCGTAGATGCCGATTCGCCCCCGGTAGCCGGTGTCCAGGCACTCGGGGCAGCCCCCCGCCTTAAAGAACATCTCGGAGGTTGCGGGATCCGGGCCGGGTCCCGGCTCTGCCGGGAGAGGCCGGAATGAACCGATCCCCAGCTTGGCCAGCTCGGCCGGCGTCGGCCGGTAGGCCTGCCGGCACGCGGGACACAGCACGCGGACCAGACGCTGCGCCACGATCGCGACGACCGACGACGCCACCAGGAACGGCTCGATCCCCATGTCGAGCAGGCGGGTCACCGCGCCCGCGGCGTCGTTGGTGTGCAGTGTGGAGAAGACCAGGTGGCCGGTCAGCGACGCGTGGATGGCGATCTCGGCCGTCTCGCCGTCGCGGATTTCGCCGACCATGATCACGTCGGGGTCTTGGCGCAGGATCGACCGCAGGCCCGCGGCGAACGTGAGGGTGATCTTGGGGTTGATCTGCATCTGCCCCACGCCCCGGAGCTGGTACTCGATCGGGTCTTCGATGGTGATGATGTTCTTGTCCGGCGCGTTGATCGTGTTGAGCGCGGCATAGAGCGTGGTGGTCTTGCCGCTGCCGGTCGGCCCGGTCACCAGGACGATCCCGTGGCTGAGCCGGATCAATTGGTCGAGCGTCGCGAGCCGATCGGGCTGCAGACCGATCTCGGACAACTTGAGCAGCAGGTTGCCCTTGTCGAGCAGGCGCAAGACCAGGCGCTCGCCGTGGGCGGTGGGGATCGCGGACACGCGGATGTCGACGTCACGCCCGGCGATTTTGATGCCGATCCGGCCGTCCTGCGGGAGGCGTTTTTCCGCGATGTTGAGGCCCGCCATGATCTTGATCCGCGAGATGATGCTGGCCTGCAACCGTTTCGGCGGGGTGAGCACGTTGTACAGCACGCCGTCGATGCGGTACCGGATGCTCAACTCGCGTTCGAACGGTTCGATGTGGATGTCGCTCGCCCGCTTCTTCACCGCCTCGAACAGCAGGGAGTTGACGAGCTTGATGATCGGCGCCTCGTCGGCCGCCTCCAGAAGATCGCGGGGCTCCTCCTCCAACGCCGTGGCAAGGCGGTCGAGGGTCTCCGCGCCCAGGTCCTCGATCACCTGCTCGGCCGAGTCCCCGGAACGCTCGTACGCCTGATGGATGCACGCGAGGATGGCCCGGGCCGAGGCCACGACCGGCGCAACCGGTTTGGCCAGCAAGAGCCGTAGGTCGTCGAGCGGTCCGGTCGCGGACGGATGGGCGGTCGCCACCTGCACGACGCCCCCCGCCTCCCGCAGGGGCAGCACTTCGAACCGCTTGGCGAACGCGATCGGCACCTTGGCCGCCAACGTCTTGTCGACGTCGGCCGCGCTCAGGTGCCGGGCGTAGGGCACGCCGAGTTGTTCGCCGAGGGCTTCGAGCACGGCGTCCTCTTTGACGTACCCCAGCCGCACGAGGATGTCCCCGATCCGGCCGCCTTTCTCGCGCTGGACCGCCAACGCCTCATCGAGGCGCTCGCCGGCAAGGCCGAACCGGGATTTGAGAATCTCGCCGAGCAATCGCGGCTTGGGCCTTTCCATGTCGTCTCGCCGCCGGCGCGCGGCCCGCGCCGCCCGCCCGGTCGGCTCCCTACTCTTTCGGCTCTGGGGGGTTGATCCCGTCGAGGAGCGCCCGCTGCACGCCGCGCAGCGCGACCGACAGCTCGTCCAGGTCGCGCGTCATCGTCTCGCTCTTCGCGGCGCGGAGTTCCGCCATCTCCTTCGGATTCTTGACGATGGTCGGCGTGAGGAAGATCAGAAGGTTTGTCTTCTCCGTGTGCTTGCTCCGGAACTTGAACAGCCACCCGAGCAGGGGGATGTCGCCCAGGAGCGGAATCTTGCGTTCGCCGACGATGACGTTGTCTCGGATGAGGCCCCCGATCACCGCGGTCTGTCCGTCCTGCACCAGGACGGACGTGGTGGCCGATCGTTTGTTCGTGATCACGCCGAGGGGCACCGATCCGCTCGCTTGCGCCTCCCCCGACACGCTCGAGATCTCCTGGAACACATCGAGCTTCACCAGATTGCTTTCGAGGATCTGCGGCGTGAGGCGGAGCGTAATGCCGACATCGCGGCGCTCGATCGTCGTAATCGTGTTGCCGCCCGAGGTCTGGCTCTGCCCCGTGGGGAACGGTCGATTCTCACCCACCACGATCTCGGCCTTCTGGTTGTCGCTCGTCAAGATCTGTGGCGTGGAGAGGATGTTGACGTCGTCACGGCGCTGGAGCGCCTGCAGCACAGCGCGGACGTTGAACGCACTGACGTTTGTGAAGTCGATCGGGGAGGCCAGCAGGCCGGCCAAGGTCGGGGGCTGGGTGTTGAGGCCGCCCACGGCCGTCAGATTCCGTGCCGGAGTCTGGGTCCCGAACAGCGCGGTCACGTCGGTTCCGAGTTCCTTCAGGCGGTCGACGGAGACCTCCATGATGACCGCCTCCACGTATACCTGACGGCGCGCGGTGTCCAGTCGGCGGATCACGTCCTTGAGAATTGCGAGGTCGCGGGCGGTGGCCGTGATCACGAGGGCGTTGGTCGGTTTGTCGGCCAGGATCTGCACCGTGCCGTCGAACTCGCCGGCCGGGCGGATGCCGGGGCGCGACGGCCCGGTCTGGCCGGGGCGCGCAACCACGACGTTGAGGACCTTGACCAGTTCCTCGGCGGTGGCGTTGGCGAGGGGATAGACCTCCACCTCCCGATCGGGAGGCACCTCGGCCACCGGGATGATCTGGATCACCTCCCCGGCCGGCACGGCGGCAAACCCCTTCAGTTCCAGCACCGAGAGAAAGACCCGGTACGCCGCGTCGATCGACAGCTTCGACGGCGAAAAGATCGTCACCTTCCCCTTGACCTTCTCATCGATCACAAAATTCTTGCGGGTCAGCTCGGAGAAGAACTTGACCAGCACCGGCAGATCCACGTCCTTGAAGTCGAGCGCAATGGTGCCGCCGGTCGGTCGGGGGAGGGGCGGTTCGGCCGGGGAGGGCGAGGACGCCTGGGGCGCGCCGTCGGCCGTCGGCGCCTGCGCCGCGACCCGCGGCCCTTCCGCAAGCAGCCCCCACGCGATCAGCCCGCACAGGATCCCGCGAAAAGCGGGGCGGCCGCGGCGCGATACCGATGCGATCGAAGGCGGCAGGGGCAACCGCCGCGTCATGCCGGGAACCGGCACCTCGGGCTCGTAAAAGGGGAGCGGCCGCCGCCCGGTTCTCGGATCGGGGACGGGGCGCCGGGGGGCGCGGAGCGCACGGCCGCGCGCTTACCGAATCTCATAGGCGAAGCTCTCGCGCCGGTTGTTGCGGACAAAGTCGAGGGCGATGTTGGTCTCGTCCTTCAATTGCTGGAAGACCCGCATGAAGTTTTCGGGGTCCTTGATCTCCACGCCGTTGATCTGCTGCAGGACGTCCCCGTTCTGCAAGCCGATCTTGGCATAGAGGCTGTCCGGCGCGATCGAGAAAATCTTGAAGCCGTCTGGTTTTCCATCGCTGAAATTCGGGATCACCCGGGCCTTCGTCAGCAGTTGCGGGAGATTCTCCAGCGCGGCCGAGACCTCCTGTTTGTCCAGGACCCAACGATTGGCCTGCACCTGCCGGACGCCGCCCGTCACCGCCGCCACGTCGCCCGGCGCGCGCGGGGCCCCGGCTCCCGACGCCACGTCCTCGGTGCCGTCGGTGTACAGGGTCAGCACCTGCTGCTGGGCGCCGAGGCGCAGGAGAATCTGGTTGCGCTCGACCTTGGCCAGCACGACGCCGTCCTTGACGACGTCGCCGACGCGATATACCCGCTGCTCGCGGGTGATCCGATCTTCGATCACGGCGAACGACGGCGCGCCTTCGCCCTCGCCGGTCCCGATCAGCGTCATCTGGACGTCGAGCGGCGCGGTCGGAGGCGGCGCATCCACGACCGGGGGGAGCGCCGGCCCCCGCAGCGCGGGGTTGAAGAGATTGCCTTCGAGGATCCGAGCATACGCGGCGGGGTCGGGGAGCACACGGGAGACGGCGCGCGGCGCGGCGCCGGGCGCGCGGTCATCCACCCGGATCGAGGCTTCGAGCTGACGCGCGATCAGGAGGTTCACGAGGTCGGCCGCCACATAGGCCCCGGCCGTGAGCACCACGAGGTGGATTCCGACCCAGACCCGCCCGTTCCACCACCCCATCACGTCACTCCCTCCCCCAGAGGTGACCGCCGAGACGGCACAATCCTTCCTTCACGGCTTGCGCGCCTCGCATGCTGCCGGAGGATGCGCCTCTATTATCGGGGAACGCGCGAGGATTTGTCAAGAAATGCCGCCGGGCGCGCGGGGGGTCTGCGGCGGACGAACACATGCACGAGCGCCATCCCGGCGAGAAATCCGCCCACGTGGGCGAACCACGCGACGCCGCCGCCCCCCCGGCCGAGGCTCAGCGACCCGTTCAGCACCTGGATCACGATCCAGAACCCGAGCACGAAGCCCGCGGGCACGGACACCAGGCGGGTGTAGAAGCCGAGAGGGATCAGGGTGAGGACGCGCGCGCGCGGAAACAGGAGGAGGTAGGCGCCCAGCACGCCGGAAATCGCGCCGCTCGCGCCGATCATGGGCACGCCCGACGCCGGCGCGGTCAGCGCGTGGGCGTACGCCGCCGCCACGCCGCAGAGGGCGTAGAAGACGACAAAGCGGCCGTGCCCCATCGCGTCTTCGATGTTGTTGCCGAAGATCCAGAGGTAGAGCATGTTGCCGCCGACGTGCATGAGGCCCCCGTGCACGAACATCGCCGTGAACAGCGTCATCGTCGGCGGCAGCGGGGACGGCGACTCCCCCCCGAACAGCGCGGAGGGCACCGCGCCGAACGTGTAGACGAATGCTTCGCCTGCCCGGCCGAGCGACATCTGATAGGCAAAGACCAGCACGTTGGCGACGATCAGACCGACCGTCACCACCGGCGTGATCGTCGTGGGGTTGTCGTCTCTGAGGGGGATCATCGTCGACCGACGTCTGTCGAAGGGGCGTTCAACCGAACGCCCCTAGGAGCCTGTCCATGAATGGCCATCTCGGGAAGCAGCATTCGTCCGTCACGCTAGAGCGGCGTTGTCAGTCAGCCTTGCGTGCTCACGTACGACTCAGTACGCTCCGCGCGCAAGGCCCTCCTTCCGCCTTGCATCTGGCCATCCCTGAACAGGCTCCACCACCAGAAGACTCGCACAGGCTCCTTCCTATAGTGAGCCGGTGTCCACCAGCGATCGCCCGGTCATCTCCGGCGGTTGCGGGATTTCCATCAGCGCGAGGAGCGTCGGCGCCACGTCGGCAAAGATCCCACCCGAACGAAGGACCGGCTTGGCCGCCCCGGGCGACGGCCGCAGGCGCCGGTCGATCACGACGCACGGCACGGGGTTGGTGGTGTGGGCCGTGTGGGGCCCCCCCTGGTCGTCGAACATCTGTTCGAGATTGCCGTGGTCCGCGGTGAGCACCACCGCGCCGCCCCGCGCAAGGACGGCGGTGACCAGGCGCTCCAGGCACCGGTCGATGACCCGCACCGCCTCGATCGCCGCGTCGAGCTTGCCGGTGTGCCCGACCATGTCGGGATTGGCGTAATTGAGGAGGATGAAATCGTAGGCGCCGGACGCCACCCTGGCCACGATCGCGTCGGTCACCGCCGGGGCGGACATTTCGGGCTTTTCGTCGTAGGTCGCCACGTCCCGGGGGGAAGGGATCAGCACGCGCTCCTCGCCGGGGAACACCGCCTCCACGCCCCCGTTGAAAAAGTACGTGACGTGCGCGTACTTCTCGGTCTCGGCGATCCGGAGCTGGCGCAGCCCCGACCCGCTCAGCACGTCGGCCAGGATGCGGGTGAGCCGCACGGGCTCGAAGGCCGCGGGGATCCCGAGCCGGTCGTCGTAGCGCGTCATCCCGACGAAGGACGACCAGCGCGCCACGCGGCCCCGCTCAAAACCGTCGAACCGCTCCGCGGTCAACGCCGCCGTCACCTCGCGGGCCCGGTCGGCGCGGAAGTTGAAAAAGATCGCGCTGTCGCCGTCCCGAACCGGCGCAACCGGGGTCCCGCCCTCGCAGACGACGGCCGGGACGAGGAACTCGTCGGTGACACCGCGGCGATAGCCGTCCTCGACCGCGCCCGTCGCCTCCTTCACCTCCACCCCACACCCCGCGACGATCGCGTCGTACGCCTGGTGAACGCGGTCCCAGCGGTGGTCGCGGTCCATCGCGTAGTAGCGGCCCGAGACCGTGGCGAAGCGCCCCAGCCCGTCCTTCGCCAACCGCGCGTCCAGGGCGGCGACGTAGCCCAGGCCGCTTCGGGGCGGGGTGTCGCGGCCGTCGAGGAAGGCGTGGATCGCCACCCGCCGCGCGCCGCGCCGCTTGGCCATGTCGAGCAGGGCGTGGAGGTGATCGACGTGACTGTGCACGCCGCCGTCGGAGAGCAGGCCCAGCAGGTGCAGCGTCCGGCCGGGCGCGGTGGCGGCGTCGATCGCCGAGAGCAGGACGGGGTTGGCGGCGAACGAGCCGTCGGCGATCGCCCGGTTGATGCGCGTGAAATCCTGATAGACGACGCGCCCGGCGCCCAGGTTGAGGTGGCCGACCTCGGAATTGCCCATCTGATCGTCCGGGAGGCCCACCGATTCCCCGGACGCGGTCAGCTCGGTCGCGGGATAGTCGCGCAGGAGGCCGTGATAGAACGGCGCGCCGGCCAGCGCGATGGCGTTCCCCTCGCGCGCCGCCCGCACCCCCCATCCGTCGAGGACGACGAGCACGACGGGGCGCGGCCGCGCGGAACGTGGTGCGTCGGCTACCACGGCGCGCGGCTGATCACCCGATCGGGTTGGTCCTTGATCAAGATGGGTGACGCGGAAAACGTGTTCCAGGCCTTGCATCGGGGGCACCTCCCCGACCATTGAAAGGTGTGGTAATCGCACGCGGGACAATAGTAGGGGACGATCACCCGCTTCTTGAGTCCCAGCGCGCGCTTGTATTCCTCCGTCGCGAGTGGGTCGTTGCCCTGGCGCTGCGCCAAATTACCGAGCAACCGGTGGAGATCAGGGAAGTGCTCGTCGCTGGCGTCGATCCCCGACAGCACGTCCCGGGCCTCGTCCAGCATTTCGAGCCGGTAGTAGACCTTGCCGAGGTAGAACCGCAGCACGTGGTTGTCCGGGTCGTTGCGCACGGCGTCGTGGTACAGTCGCAGCACCTGCTCCGGCTCGCCCATCTCGATGTAGAGGTCCTCCAGCCGGTGGAGCAGGATGACGTCGCCGACGACGCCGTAGGCCTTTTCGTACAATGACGCGGCGTCGCGAACCCGCCCCTCGTCCGAAATCACCTCCCCCCACCCGATATAGGCGGGGAGAAACGTCTTGTCCAGTTTGATCGCGCCCCGGAAGGCCCGGCGGGCCTGGTCCCGATCGCCCTTCGCCAGCCACATCCGTCCGATCTCGTATTTGATACCGCACAGCACGCCCCGCGCGGCGTCCAGCTCTGCCCGCGACTTAGCCGATTTGAAGATCCGTTCCTGCAGCGCGTGAGCGTCCTCCCATCGGTCCTGCTTGACGTACACGTCGCGCAGCCGCGCCAGCACCGCGGGGTTGGCGTCGTCCGACTTGAGCACCTCGAGATAGAGCTGCGCCGCCTCGTCCGGGCGCCCGGCTTCATCGAGATCGCACCCCAGCGCCAGGGCGACCTCCAGGTTCTGGTCGTCGACCGACCGGGCCCGGCGATGGAACCGAATCGCCTCGGCCAGTTCGCCGGCCTGCCGCTTGATCGTCCCGAAACAGAGGAGCGCGGGGACGTGGTGCGGATTGATCTCCAACACCCGCGTCAGGAACGAGACGGCTTCCTTCGTGCGGTGCGCGAAGAACGCGTGGTGCGCCGAGGCGTACAATTCCTGGACCTTGCCCGCCGCTTTTCGTTGGCGGCTGACGCGCCAGTTGGCGTACATCCGACGCAGTTCGCGCACGCCCAGGGCGGACAGGACGAGCAAGCCGCCGAAGGCGACGGCGCCCAGCACGAGGGCCGAGAGCGCGACCTCGATCTGGCGGTTCTCGGTCAGGCGAAACGCGACCGGCGTCGGGTTGAGATGGGTGAGCCACCCCATCACGCCGAGCAAGATGATGACGACCGTGATGAACACGCGCATCAGCGTTCCCCCTCGTTCCGCCTAGGAGCCTGTCCAGGAATGGCCATCTACGGCGTTGTCGCTTCGGAATCCCTCCTCACGTACGACCCAGTACGCTCCGGGGGGATTCCTCGCTCCGCCTTGCATCTGACCATTCCTGAACAGGCTCCACCACCCCAATGCTCGGACACACGCCTACAATAGGTCCGCTTCGTCGCCCCGCGCCGGCTGCAGACGCCGTTCGACCGAACGCTGGGGCGGCAGGCTGACGGGTGCGGCATCCGCCCACAGACGTTCCAGATGGTAAAACTCGCGCGCCTCGCGGTGAAACACGTGGACCACCACCGCGCCGTAATCGAGGAGGATCCAGCGGGCATGCTCCGCGCCCTCGCGGTGGAGCAACCGGACCCCCTCGCGCAATAGCGCCTCGTCGACGGCTTCGGCCACGGCCTTCACCTGGCGGGCGGACTCGGCCGAGCAGATCACCAGGAAATCCGCGACGGTCGTGAGCGGGCCGACGTTCAACACCACGACATCGTCCGCCAATTTGTCGCGGGCGGTCTTTCCGGCGAGCACCGCTTGGGCTTTTTCGGTCAGGGGCGTGCGGCCTCCTCGATGGGTTGGGACATCATGCGCCAGCGTCTCGCGCACCGTACAACCTGTGTTCCAGTATATAAAAGTAGACGGGGGCGGGCAAGAGATTTTTGACGGCGCGGCCGGCCGCCAGGTCCTCGCGGACCTGCGTGGACGAGACGTCGCAGGGCGCGATCTTCACCAGGACCACCCGGACCGTGGGGCCGAGATCGAGCGCCGCCTCGCCCGTCGTTGCGTCGAAGCCCGCCAGCACGGCGCGCGGCGTGTCGCCGATCCACGGAACGCCGGCCAGCGCCTCGAACGACCGTCCGGCCCGCGCGATCACCACGACGCGGCTCGCGGCAAACAGCCGGTGCGGCTCCCGCCACGTGGACAGCTCCAGGAACGTCTCGACGCCCACCAACACGTACAGCTCGGCCGCCGGATGCCGGCGGCGGAATTCGTCGAGCGTGTCGACCGAATACGACGGGCCCGGACGCCGCAACTCAAGATCGTCGACCTCGAACCCCGGCCGGCCCGCGATCGCCCGACGGGTCATTTCCAGGCGGTGACGGGCCGCGACGAGCTTCTCGTCGGCCTTGTGCGGCGGATGGGCCGCGGGAACGAACACGACCCGATCCAGGCCCACGAGCTCTTTCGCCCGCGCGGCGACGCGGAGGTGGCAGACGTGGATGGGATTGAACGTCCCGCCGAAGACGCCGATCCGCAAGGGGGCGGGCAACCTAATCCCGCACTTGGCCCGTGCCCAGGACGACGAATTTGGAGCAGGTCAGCTCTTCCAGACCCATCGCGCCGCGGGCGTGAATCCGCGTCGTCGAGATGCCGATCTCGGCGCCCAGCCCGAGCTGGTATCCGTCGTGCAACCGCGTGGAGCTGTTGACGAGCACCGCCGCCGAATCGACCTCGCGCAGGAACCGATGCGCCCGCGCGTAATCCGACGTGACGATCGCGTCGGTGTGCTGCGAGCCGTAGCGGGCGATGTGGGCCATCGCGTCGTCGAGATCGCGGACGACCTTCACGGCGAGAATCAGATCGAGGTATTCGGCGGACCAGTCGGCCTCGGTCGCCTCGGCGATCCCCGGCGCCGCGGCGCGCGTCCGGGGACAGCCGCGGATCTCGACGCCCTCGCGCCGAAGCCGCGCGAGCAGCGTCGGCAGCCAGTCGTCGGCCAGCGCCTCGTGCACCAACAGGGTCTCCATCGCGTTGCACGTCCCCGGGCGCTGCACCTTCGCGTTCACGCACACCGCCTCCGCCATCGCGAGATCCGCGGGGTGGTCCACGTAGACGTGGCAGACGCCCTTGTCGTGCTTGATGATCGGCACCGTGGCGTCGCGCGCGACCGCCTGGATGAGGCCCTCGCCCCCGCGCGGGATGATCAGGTCGACGTAGCGATCGAGGGTGGCCATCACCCGGACGCCCTCCCGCTCGGTGCGCTCGACCAGGCCGATCGCGCCGTCCGGCACGCCCGCCTTGGCCGCGGCCTCCCTCAGCACGGTCGCGATCGCGCGGTTGGAATGGACCGCCTCCGAACCGCCGCGGAGCAGGACCGCGTTGCCCGATTTGAGGCACAGCGCCGCCGAGTCCGCCGTGACGTTGGGGCGCGACTCGTAAATGATGCCGATCACGCCGAGGGGCACGCGCATCCGGCCGACCTGCATCCCGTTCGGCCGCACGGTGAGCGACGAGATCGAGCCCACCGGGTCGGGCAGGTCGGCGACCTCGCGCAGGCCCTTGGCCATCTCGTCGATGCGTAGGGGCGTGAGCGTGAGGCGATCGACGAACGCGGCGTTGCGCCCGTCGCGCCGGGCCGCCTCCACGTCGCGGGCGTTCGCCGCCAGCAGGTCGGCCGCCTGCGCCGACACCGCGTCGGCCATGGCGCGCAGCGCGCGGTTCTTCACCGCGGTGGACAGCACGGCGAGCAACCCCGCTGCGGTCTTGGCCGCCCGGGCTTTCTCGGTGATGTGGGCGATCAGGTCAGTCATGGTCTGACCGGTCCGACAGGTCCACGAGGTTATCCCGGTGGATCACCTCGTCATAATATTTGTATCCCAAGCGTTTTGCAATCTCGGAGGTCTTCACTCCCTGAATCCGCGCCACCTCGGCCGAGCCGTAATTGACCAGGCCGCGCGCCACGGTGTGCCCGTGCGGGTCCACGCACGCCACCGCGTCGCCCGCGTGGAACTCGCCGGACACTTTGGTGATGCCCGACGGCAGCAGACTCTTCTTGCCGTGGACGACGGCGTGGACCGCGCCTGCATCGAGCCAGAGCGTGCCCGAGACGCGGACGGCGTGGGCAATCCAGTGCTGGCGGCTGTTGAGACGCTCGGGGCGCGGGAAGAACATCGTCCCCACCGGCTCGCCCCCCAGCGCGCGGGTCAGGACCCCGGAGCGGCGGCCGTCGAGGATGAGGGTGGAGGCCCCGTAGGCCGCCACGCGCTTGGCCGCGCCGACCTTCGACGCCATGCCGCCGGTGCCCTCCGCCGCGCTCGAACCGCCCGCCGCACGCTCGATCTCCGGCGTCACGCGCGCCACCTCGGTCAGCCGCGTCGCGTCGGAATGGAGCCGAGGGTCGCGGGTGTACAGGCCGTCCACGTCCGAGAGAATCGCGAGGACGCGCGCATCGATGAGACCGATCACCAGGCCGGCCAGCGTGTCGTTGTCGCCGAACTTGATCTCGTCGACCGCGACGGTGTCGTTCTCGTTGATGATCGGGATGACTCCCAGGTCCAGGAGCGTGAGCAGCGTGTGGCGGGCGTTGAGGAAGCGCGTCCGGTTCGCCAGATCGTCCGCGGTGAGCAGGATCTGCGCGACGTGCCGGCCGTGCCGGCCGAACGCCCGTTCGTACGCCCACATCAGGCGGCTCTGCCCGACCGCCGCCGCCGCCTGCTTGAGCGGGATGCTCTTCGGGCGCTCGCGCAGGCCCAGCGGCGCCAGGCCGGAGGCGATCGCGCCGGATGAGACGATCGCGAGCTGATAGCCGGCGGCGGCGAGCGCCGCGCACTCGCGGGCCAACAGGCCGATCCGGCGCGTGTTGATGCCGCGCGCGTGCGACGCGAGCACCCCGCTGCCGATCTTGACGACGATGCGGCGCGCCCCGCCCAGGACCGCGCGGCGATCGAGCGGGGTCGTCACGTGGCAACCTCGGGCGAGGCCGAGCGCGCCTCGATCCTGGCGCCCACCGCGCGCAGCAGCTCGGGGATGCCTTCCCGGGTGACGGCGGAGATTTCGAAGTACGGCCACCCCTGCCCGGCGCAGAACGCGCGAAGCACCTCTCTCCCCTCGCCCGCCGCGTCGATCTTCGTCGCCACGACCGCGAACGGTTTGGCGATCAGGTCGGGGTTGGTCAGGGCCAATTCGCGACGGACCGCCTGCAGGTCGTCGACGGGATGACCGCCGCCCATGTCGGACACGTCCACCAGGTGCAAGAGGTACGACGTGCGCTCGATGTGACGAAGAAACTGAAAGCCGAGCCCCTTGCCCTCGTGGGCGCCCTCGATCAGGCCCGGGATGTCCGCCGCGACGAAGCTGCGCCCCTCGGCCCAGGTCACGACGCCCAGCGAAGGGGTCAGCGTCGTGAACGGATAGGCGCCGACCTTGGGCCGCGCCGCCGAGATCGTCGCCAGCAAGGTCGATTTGCCGGCGTTGGGCAGGCCGACCAGCCCCACGTCGGCCAACAGCTTCAATTCCAAAATCAGCGTGCGCTCTCCCCCGGGGGTGCCGGGCTCGGCAATGAGCGGCGCCTGGCGGGTCGGTGTGGCGAAGTGTTGGTTCCCCCGGCCGCCGCGCCCGCCGCGCGCGACCGTCACCGCCTGGCCGGCCGCCGTCAAGTCCGCCAGCACGTCGCCGTCGGCCTCATCCCGCACGAGGGTCCCCACCGGCACGGAGATGATGAGATCCTCCCCCGATTTACCCGATTGATCCTTGCCCCGGCCGTGCTCGCCGCGTTGCGCGAGGTACTGCTTGCGGTAGCGGAGGTCGTACAGCGTGCGGAGGTGGGCGTCGGCTTGCACGATCACGTCCCCGCCGTGTCCCCCGTCGCCGCCGTTGGGCCCGCCGCGGGGCACGAACGCCTCACGGCGAAAGCTGATGCAGCCGTCCCCTCCGTCGCCGGCCTTGGCGTGGATCGTGAAGTAATCGATGAACATGGAATACGAGGTTGCGGAACGCGGGACCGCGGCGGAACACCGGGCCGCTTCCCCCGCGAGGGCGCTACGTCGAGGCGGGGTAGACGCTGATGCGCGGTCGGTGGGAGCCCTTGCCTTCGAACTTCACCACGCCGCTGATCTTCGCGAACAGGGTGTCGTCGCTGCCGCGCCCGACGTTGAACCCCGGGTGAAACTTGGTCCCGCGCTGGCGCACCAAGATGGAGCCAGCCGTCACCACCTGGCCGCCGAACCGCTTCACGCCCAGCCGCTGCGCGTTACTGTCCCGGCCATTCGACGTCGAACCCTGTCCTTTTTTATGCGCCATGGTTGATCCTTCAGACCGCCGTCACGCGGCGGCGATGTTGGTGATCTTGATCGTGGTCAGAGACTGCCGGTGTCCGTTCGTCCGCCGGTAGTTCTTCCGACGCTTCTTTTTGAACACGATGATCTTCTTGGCCCGAGTCTGCGCGACCACCTCCGCCGCGACTTTCGCGCGCTCCAGGAACGGCGTGCCGACCACCAGCCCGCCGTCACCCTCGACCGCGAGCACGCGATCGAACTCGATCGTCGCGCCCACCGGACGATCCAACCGCTCGACCTGGACCACTTCTCCGGGGACTACCCGGTACTGCTTGCCACCCGTTTCGATCACCGCGTACATCACAACACCCCCGCATCGCATAAAGACCGGGCTTTGTATCACGAACGATGAGCGCCTGTCAAGGCATCGGCGCGGACAACTGACGGCGGTCGCGCACCGCCGTTACGGCGCGTGTTTTGACAGACCGGCGGACGCCTCCTATAGTTACGAGGACGTTTCGGTGGAGGCAATGACGCCGCGCGATGTGATCCCCGTCCTGGTCGAGCTGCATTTGGTCGGACGCAAGACCCTGCTGTACTCCCCCACGCACGCGTTGATCCCGAAAGCGATCGACGGGCTCGTGGAGCGCTTCCGCGCCGTGCTCACCGCGGAGCCCGAGATCACGGTAGGGGTGGGCGCGGCCCACCTCCTCTACAAGAACGAACCGCTCGATCCCCAGAACATCATCCTCCGGGAATTAACCCAGACGCTTTCCGCCGCGCACGTCGCGCTCGTGACGTTCCGGCAGGGGCTGGACGGCGCCGCCCTCATGCGCTGGTTCTCCTGGCTTCGCGACAAGGACCTGTCGGCGGACGCGCGTCACCGGAGCATCGCCGGGTTCCATGAGGCGGTCCCCTCGATCCGGATCACCCCGGTGAGCTTTAAGAGCGCGGTCGCGGATTCGAGCGGTTCCGCCTCCAAGACCGACACGTGGACGCAGCTCCTGGACGCGCTCATGGAAGCGGGCCTCGACGACCAGGGCGAGCTCAGCCGGCCAAGCCTTCCGGAAGGCGACCGGCCCGAGCAGCTCGCCGAGTTCATCAACCGCGCCGAGGCGCGGGGCAGCAGCAAGGGAACGGGCTACGAACAGGTCGTGCTGGCGCACCTGCAGCGGTTGGCTGGCCAGACCGGCGACCCCGAGATGAACCAGGGCCGCCCGAGCGCGCTGCCGGAGGAGGAGCGCCGGCGGCTCGCCACGCTGATCAACCACCTCGACCCGCCGGTCCGCGAGCGCCTGTTCAAGCTCGCCTTCGCGCCGGGCGGCATGGGGCCCGGGGCGCTGCAGGAGGTCCTGGAGGACCTGTCGGAGCCCGTCCTCCTCGAGGTGCTCTACCAGATCCAGGCCCAGCACGGCACGATCTCGATCCCGACGCTGGAACTGCTCCGCAAGTTCGTCGTCCTGAGCCGGGAACAACCGGAGGTCCAGTCCGCCCTGAAATCGAAGGTGGACGCGATGGAGGTGAGCGACCGCCAGGCCCTCTACGCCGAGCTCTTCCAGAAAAAGAGCGAGAAGAACTTTTACCCGGAGCCATACGCCAAGACGATCAAGGGACTCTCGGGGGCCGCGCCCTCGGGGCTGCAGATCCCGCACGCCGCCGTGGGCGATCTCATCGACCCGCTCAATGAAGCCCAGATCCACGGCCACTTCATCACCGTGCTCGGCGAACTCCTCCAGAACGGGACCGCCGAATCGCACCAGGACGTGCTCGTCGACCGGCTGGGCACGGCGCTGACCGACCCGGTGGTGGGCCGGGATCCCGAGATGGCGTTCCAGGCGTTCGAGGCCCTGCGCCGGTATCGGCCGCGGAACGCCGCCGACGACCGGGCCTACCGCACCCGGGTGGCCAAGACCATCGGGCCGATCGTGGGGCATCTCACCAAGTTCGACCGCGCCCGGACCGCCGGGATCGTCGAGCACCTGGTCGCCATCGGCGACGCGGTCGTGCCCCCGCTGCTGGACATCCTGAACAACGCGCGCGACATGATCCTGCGGAAACGGTTGATCGAGGTGCTGACGAAGATCGGCCGCCCGATCGCCCCCGCGGTCGTGGACCGGCTCAAGGACGACCGGTGGTTCATCGTGCGCAACATGATCTTTCTCCTCGGGGAGGTCAAGGCGGTGGAGGCGCTCCCCAAGATCCGGCCGTTCACCGCCCACGCCCACGAGCAGGTCCGGCTGGAGGCGTACCGCGCCCTGGGCCTGCTCGCCCCGATCGACGTCGTCCTGGAGGCCGTCGCGCCGGGCGTGCTCGATCGGGACGAGCGCGTGGCGGCGTGCGCGATCTCGACCCTGTGCCAGCGGCCCACCCCGCGGATCGCGGATCGGCTCTGGACGCTCCTGCAGCCCGGCCGCGGCGGCGCGCCCGAGGCCCGGAAACTCAAGATCATCGAGGCGCTGTCGCGCGCCGCCAACCCGGCGAGCCGCGCGCTGCTGGGGCGGCTCGCGCGGCACCGACGATTCGTCATCTTCGACTCCCCCAGGAACGCCGCGGTCCGCAAGGCGGCTCGGGCGGCGCTGCAGAGGGCCGAGGCGGG
>MHEO01000039.1:51564-51911 GCA_001803875.1 Nitrospirae bacterium RIFCSPHIGHO2_01_FULL_66_17
TCCTGCGCGGCCGCTCGCTCTACCCCACCGGTCACCCGCAACTCAAAGAAGCCGTCACCGAGCTGACGCAGAGCCTCCCCGGCCTCTTCGACGGCAGGCCGGAGATCCGGATCGTGGTGAGCGACGACCGGCTGTTTGTCGACGACGTCCGCAACCCGGAAATGGAAATGGTCGCGCACGACTTCAAGGCCAAGCTCAAGGCCCAGGGCATCGAACTGGTCGTCCTGACGCCAGGCCTCACCAGTGAAGAGCTCCTCGCGTTCGCGGAAGGCCTTCTGACAGGTTGCGCCTCGGGCCTGCCGCACGTCCAGATGGGCAAACTCAACATGGGACCGTCGGGGCCGCGC
>MHEO01000039.1:51925-54122 GCA_001803875.1 Nitrospirae bacterium RIFCSPHIGHO2_01_FULL_66_17
CCGCGCCAGGAGGCCACCGGTCCGCGGCACGACTTCAGCGGCGAGGTGCAACTGCTCCGTCAGGTCTTCGAGGGGTGGGACAAGATCGAAGGGCTGGTCACGGACCACGTCGAGCGGATCATGCGCGTGATCGAGGAAAATCTCTTCGCGGATCTGTCGTCCTTCCTGCCGCTCGCCGCCCTGAAGACCTACGACGAGTACACGTTCACGCACGCGATCAACATCGCAATCCTGACCATGGCGCAGGCCGAATCGCTCGGCGTGCCGAAGCGCATGGTCCACGACTTCGGGGTCGCCGGGCTGCTCCACGACATCGGCAAGACCACGGTCCCCGAACACATCCTCAAGAAGGCGGGCAAACTCGAACCGCACGAGTTCGAGGAGATGAAGAAGCACCCCGTCAACGGATCGATCATGCTGCTCAAGAATCCGGAGGTCCCCAAGCTCGCCGCGATCGTCGCCTACGAACACCACCTCCAATACGACCTCTCCGGCTACCCGGCGCTCCCCCAGAAGCGGCCGCAGCACCTCTGCAGCATGCTCACCTCGATCTCGGACTTCTACGACGCGCTGCGGACGAACCGCCCCTACTCGGACGCCAAACCGTCCGAGGACATCCTCGCGATGCTCGAAGCCCGGATCGGCGTCAACCACGAAGAGCGCCTCGCCCGCCACTTCATGGCCCTGATCCGCGCGCGGACGGCGGCTTGACTACTGGCAGGACAGGATCCTAGGCGGTGTCTCCCGAGGTCTCGATGAGGAAGTGGCCGATCAGGCTGTGGCGCTCGTAGGACAAGAGATAGACATGGACCAGTGAGGGCTTGTCGAGGTCGCGGTGCATCGCCACCCCGTCGATGGCCACGTCGTGGTGGTTGATCCACCGATTCTCGGCGTCCACCAACACGCTGAAGTAGGGGCTCCGAGCGGGCGGGCCGGCTTCCAACGCCTGGTAGCTTTGGTAAAACGGCGGGACCCCGATCCCCATCGGCATATAGAGGCCTTTGGGATAGTCCGACACGGCGAGCTGCGGCAGCGCCGCAAGGTCGACGCCGCCCACGAGGAACCGGCTTGCGGCCCCCCCGTTCTGATCCAAAAACCGGAGTTCGATCTCCTGCAATGTCCGCTCGAAACCCGGCGGCGTGACGTCGCGCAGTGCGGCGCCCGTGAATCGGGCCAGGCGCCAAAACTCATGCGCGTGGGGTTTGCGCACGTCGTACCGACCCGGCTTGACGAAGCTCGCGAACTCGATCGAGCGCGAGGGGTCGTAAAAGTCCTTCCACGTCACCAGGTTCCTTGCGTTCAAGGTCCGCAGCTTTCGCTGCTGCTCGCCGGACGCGAAGATCGGCTCGTCCGCCAAGAACGTCGCGGTCACCGCGCGGTCCCGCGAGACCTTGCGGAGCGCGTCCAGATCGACGCGCGTTCCCTCGGGATCGAGCCAATGCTCCAGGCGCCAGCGGTAGGTCTCGTAGGGAATGCCGTTGACCCGCTCGAACAGCCGCTTGTAGTGCCCCAACGGGAACGTGAACCACCCCTGGTAATACATGGCCTTCTGGCCGCTTTCCTGGGTGAACAGCAAGACCTCCCACAGCCCTGCGTTCAGGCAGTTCTTGGCGAGTTCGGCGCTGAAGAGTTGGTCGCGTTCGAAACCGTTGCCGCCGATCACCTCGACGTGTTCGGACTTGCGATCGAATGCGACCTGCTGGCGGTTCCACTGGCGATCAACCAGGGCGACCTTTTCAAGGTCCGGGTTCCCCCGCACCCAGGCGGGCAGCGTCGGCGTCATCAGACTCACGTCCACATTCCGGAAAATCACCGTCGCGGTGTGAGCGTTGGTCGGTTCGAGGATGAAATCGAAATGGGTGTCATCCCGCTGAACCAGCGTGAGGGACCGGTCGGCGAAGCGACCGTAATGCACGCTCCGGTTGGAGGGATCCTCAGGGTAGTCCGCCGTCGAAAACTCCGTCACGGGGATGGTCATGCGATCGGGCGTGGAGTAGTTGGTCAACAACGCGCACGCCCCGACCCCGAACAGGAGCACCGCCACACCCAACCCCGCCGCCACGCCCACTCGAGCGCGGGAGGCCATCCATCGCGTTATTCCACACATGTCACCGCCCGGTTGACCATTGCTCATCGTCGTCACCCCCACATATAGGCCGTTTTCATCTCCACCACCGGGAACGACCGCCCGCCCCCG
>MHEO01000039.1:54134-54931 GCA_001803875.1 Nitrospirae bacterium RIFCSPHIGHO2_01_FULL_66_17
CATCCCGGCCCCATCATCCCGCGTTCTCCTCAACGAACCGTGGTCGGGACGTTCCGCAGCGATGAACTATAGCCCAGTTCGGAGCACCGGGTAAAGCCCCCGGGGGACAACGCGGAGCGAGCCCCGCAACCCTGTCCCGCTCGGCGGGTGCCAAACCTTCGGAAGAAACACCGGACTCGCAGCGCGTTTGACTTTCTTCCGACCGCTTCGCTACGATGAGCGCCGTGGTGTGACTCCTCGGAGGTCCGACACGCGCCCCGCGCTGATCCGCTGCTTGCTGACGCTCACCGTTCTCTTCTCATCGGCCGCGTGCACCGGCGCGCCGTGGAACAACCCCTATCCCGCAGCGGATGAAGGCCGCAACATCCTGTACTCGTCGTTCGAGGAGCGGCCCAAGCACCTCGACCCCGCCCGCTCGTACAGCTCCAACGAGGCCGTGTTCACCGGCCAGATCTACGAGCCGCCGCTGCAGTACCACTATCTTGCGCGCCCTTACACGCTGATTCCCCTGACCGCGACCGAGGTCCCGCGCCCGGCGTACCTCGACGCCCGGCGGCAACGACTGCCCGACACGGCGCCGGTGAAGGACATCGCCTACAGCGTGTACGAGATCCGCATCCGGCCCGGCATCCGCTATCAACCCCACCCCGCGTTCGCCGCGGACGCCGCGGGGCGGCTCGTGTATCACGCCCTGACGCCGAAGGACCTCGAACGCGTGTCGACCCTGTCGGACTTTCCCCGGACGGGCACGCGGGAACTCGTGGCTGAGGACTACGTGTACCAGATCAAACGGCTCG
>MHEO01000040.1:0-978 GCA_001803875.1 Nitrospirae bacterium RIFCSPHIGHO2_01_FULL_66_17
GGATGGCTTATAGAAAGGGGACAGGCTTATAGAAAGGGGACAGATTTATTTTAGGCTTTAGGCTTATAGAAATAGAAAGGGGACAGATTTATTTTCGTGACCGGAGGAAGCGCTCAAGACCCGGTCGGTCTACCACGAACGCCGTTCGCGTTTCAGGTACGTCTTGGGATACAGCGCTTTGGATTTTCCACCGAGGGCGTCGGCGTAGCGCTTCGGCTTCGGCATCAATAGGGTGACGGCGCCCTTGACCACGACGAGCAACTCGTCCCCGCCCTTCACGTGCATCGCCTCCCTAGCCTCCCGGGGCAGCACGATCTGGTTCTTCGACGACAGTTTTAATGAACTCATGGCGGTCTCCAAGACGAACGCTTTACATTACCACCGAACGTAAAGCGCCGGCAAGGGAACCAGTCTCAGGGACGTTGTTGAAGCTCCCTGCAGCAAGCTGCAGGGAATCTTCGAAGTGTAAAGAGATAAAGGAGCACTGTTTCCATCTTGCTCGCTTACCCCGCAGCAAGCTGCGGGGAATGTGCTCGCAATGCACTTTCAATAATTCACTTTTCGCGATACGGTTCTCGCCGCTTGGACGATTAGTCCTGTCACGGCCCTTGCACTTGTATCGACATTCCGATACGCTCCTCATCTGATTACACCCGCAGATGTCCCGCATGTGCGCTTGGTCATGCCGAGCGACGACCGTGCCGGGCGCGGCACCATGGGTTAATGAGCGATGACGGACACTCGACGACGAAACGAGATTCGACTCGACCCTGATCCGGTGATCGAGGCCTACAAACGCGACATTGACCGGACCCTGCTGCGGGAGAATTTGAAGCTCTCGGTGGACGAACGCTTCCGGAAACTGATGGCGCTTCAGCGGTTTGCTGAAGAGCTGAGGCGTGCGGGCCGCGCCGCGCGATGACCGACTTTGAAGGTCTTCTGAAAATCCTGCGGGACGGGGGCGTTGAGTTCATCCTC
>MHEO01000040.1:996-9465 GCA_001803875.1 Nitrospirae bacterium RIFCSPHIGHO2_01_FULL_66_17
ACCGCCCACGGGTCGGCCCGCCTCACCGAAGATATTGACGTCGTCTACTCGCGGACGCCGGAGAACATCGCCCGCCTGGCTTCCGCGTTGAGGCCTTGCTCGCCGTACCTTCGCGGTGCGCCGCCGGGCTTGCCATTCCAATGGGATGCAGAGACCATCCGGCGGGGGCTGAATTTCACCCTCTCGACCTCCATGGGGAGTCTCGATCTGTTCGGCGAGATCGCGGGTGGGGGAAGCTACGAGTCCCTGCTTCCCGATTGCATCGATCTCACGGTTTTCGGGATTTCGTGTCGTTGCCTCGGTTTGGACCGCTTGATTCAGGTCAAGCGCGCGGCGGGCCGCCCCAAGGATTTGGAAGCCATCGCCGAGTTGGAAGCTCTTCGCGAGGAGCGCGGCCGCTCCTGACCATTGAAGCTCCCTGCAGCAAGCTGCAGGGAATCTTCGAAGTGCAAGGAAGTGAAGAAGCACAATTTCCATGTTGCTCGCATACCCCGCAGCAAGCTGCGGGGTATGCGCTCGCAATGCACTTTCACGTCTCTCCCGGTTCCACGTGTTGCAAATCCTCAACTCACAAGGACTCTGATCCCAATTCCAGATGCCGGGATGACGTACCGCGGCGACATGTTATGATCTGCTCCCGGAGCTGGAGATCGTCATGCCGATTGTGCTGAGCGTGATCGGAGGGGGGCTCGGGAGTCTGTTGCTTGGATGGCCGGGGCTCGTCATCGGCCTCGCCATCGGGTACCTGATCGGGATGGTGAGCGCCTTGAGCGACCGCATGGCGCGGCTGGAAGAGCGCGTTGCGGCCCAGCGCACGACACCGGCGCGGCCTCCGGTTCAGGCGCCGCCAATTGAGCCGGCGCCGGCGGTTACCCCGACCCCGATCCCGGAGCTGCAGCCGCGGGCGGCGTCCCCGGTCTCACCGGCGACGGTTGAGGCGCCAACGGCGGCCGGTCCGCGCCGCCCGACGGGATCGCCGACCGGCCCAAAGTTTCGGCCGACGTGGCATGTGCCGCCGCGCTATGAGCCGGGCGCCGTCGATCGTCTCCTCGCCTGGGTCAAAGCCTTTTTCACCACCGGCAACGTCGTGGCGCGGATCGGCGTCATCGTCCTGTTTTTCGGCGTTGCGTTCCTGCTCAAGTACGCGGTGGAGCGCAACGCGCTGTCCATCGAGTTCCGACTCACCGGCGTCACACTCGGTGCGCTGGCGATGCTGGTCGTGGGATGGCGCCTCCGTCTGCGCCGCCCCACCTACGCCTTGATCGTCCAGGGCGGTTCGATCGGCGTGTTGTACCTGACCGTGTTCGCCGCGGCCAAGCTTTATCACCTGGTTCCCGCGGCGTTCGCGTTTCCGGTCATGGTCGCGCTGGTCGCGCTGTCCGGCGCGCTTGCGGTGTTGCAGGACGCCCGCGGTCTCGCCACGTTCGGAACCGCGGGCGGGTTTCTCGCGCCCGTCCTGATCTCCACCGGTACCGGCAACCACGTGATGCTCTTCTCGTACTACGCCGTGCTGAACGCGGGGATCCTCGGGATCGCCTGGTTCAAGGCGTGGCGCGAACTCAATCTGGTGGGGTTTGCGTTTACGTTCGTGATCGGCGCGTGGTGGGGCGCCGAGTCGTACCGGCCGGCGCTGTTCGCGACAACCGAGCCGTTTCTGGTGCTGTTCTTCGTGTTCTATGTGGCCATCGCCATTCTCTTCGCCCATCGCCAGCCGCCGCAGTTGAGAGGGTACGTCGACGGGACGCTGGTGTTCGGCGTCCCCCTCGTGGCGTTCGCCCTCCAGGGGGCGTTGGTGCGCGAGATGGAATACGGCCTGGCCGTGAGCGCGGTCGCGGTGAGCGCCCTGTACCTCGGCGTCGCGACGGCGCTGTGGCGGCGCATGGAGGAAGGACTGCGGCTGTTGATCGAAGCCTTCCTGGCCCTTGGCGTGGTCTTCGCCAGCGTGGCCGTTCCGCTGGCGCTCGACGGGCGATGGACGGCGGCGGCCTGGGCGTTGGAAGGCGCGGCCCTGGTCTGGGTCGGCGTTCGCCAGCATCGGGTGACGGCCCGCGTGTTCGGACTGCTGCTTCAGGTGGGAGCCGGTCTCGCATTCCTGCGCGCGGTCGGCGATCCGGTCGGCGACGTTCCGGTGCTCAACGGGTTGTACCTGGGTTGTCTGGCGATCAGTTTCGCGGCGCTGTTCTCCAGCGGCTACCTGGAGCGGCATCGGGCCCGACTCCTGGACTGGGAAGCGCCGCTCCGCATTCCGGTGCTGGCGTGGGGGCTTCTGTGGTGGTTCGGGTCCGGCGTCCACGAGATCCACCGCCACGCGCCCGCGGTGGACTGGATCGACGCCACGCTGGTGTTCGTCGCGGCAAGCGCGGCGGCGATGGAGTGGTTGGCCCGTCGCCTGGCCTGGGAGACGATGCGGTATCCCCCGATGGGGTTGTTGCCGGTGATGGCGGCCCTCGCGCTCGGCCGGTTCATCGACGCGCCCGAGGGACACCCCTTCGCGCGCTGGGGCGCCGTCGCCTGGGCGGTGGCGTTCGGCGTGCAGTATCACGTGTTACGACGCTTCGAAGCGGTGTGGGGATCCCTCTTGCGCGTGTGGCACCCGGCCACGCTATGGCTCGCCGTCTTTGTCGTGACGCAGGAGAGCGTATGGGCGGTGGGCCGTATGGTCGGCGCGGGCACGTGGACGTTCGCGGTGTGGGGCGCTGCGCCCGGTCTCGCCATCGCGGGGCTGCTCGCGTGGGGTCACCGGATCCCATGGCCGGTGGGGCGCTTCTACGGGGAGTATCTCGGTCTAGGTCTGCTGCCCGCGGCCGTGTACCTCTGGTTCTGGGGATTGGCGTCCAACCTCCACGCGGCCGATCCGTCTCCGTTGAGCTACGTGCCGTTGCTCAATCCCGTCGATGTCGTTCAGGTCTTTGCGTTTCTCGTGTTGATCCGGTGGGTGTGGGAGTGCCGGCGGCAGCGGTTTCCCGTGCTCGACATCCTCCCGGATCGCGCGCTGGCGTACGCGCTGGCGGGCGCGGTCTTTCTCTGGCTGAATGCGGTGATCGCGCGGACCGTCCATTTCTGGGGCGACGTGCCGTTTTCGGTGGAGGCGCTGCACCGCTCCGTGGTGTTCCACGCGTCGCTGTCGATCCTCTGGAGCGTCGCCGCCCTAGGGGTGATGGTGGGCGCCGCGCGCGTGGGCAGCCGCGAGGTGTGGAGCGTGGGCGGGGCGCTGCTCGGCCTGGTCGTGGCGAAGCTGTTCGTGGTGGATCTGGCCGGAACCGGCACCGTGGCCCGGATCATCTCGTTTCTCGCGGTCGGCGTCCTGATGTTGCTCATCGGCTACCTGTCGCCGCTGCCGCCGCGCCGTCGCGGGGAGGCCCCGACATGAGAGCCTGGAGAGCCTGGGCCGCGATCGTGCTGGTACTGGCGTCGTGGACGACGGGATTCGCGCAGTCGCCGACGGCCCGGGATTTCGCGTACGGCCTAGTTCTGGAGGTTGACGGCGACGGAGCGATCTACCGCGTGGCCATTCCCGACTCGGTGTATCGGGACGCGACGCGGTCGGATCTGGGCGACGTGCGCGTGTTCAACGGCCGTGACGAGGCCGTGCCCCACACGGTGCGCGTGCCGACGATCACGCTGGCCGATGCCCCGGATCCCCGGCCGCTGCCGGTGTTCCCCCTGAGCGCGGACACGGCCGACACGGCGGGCGGGTTGGCGCTCGACGTCACCACGGACGGGATGGGGGCCATCATCCACGTGGGGAAGGGCCCGCCCCCAAAGGACCCCGCGTCCGTCGCGGCCTATCTGATCGACGCCGGTGCGCTGGACCGGCCGGTGAGTGAACTCTCCCTGACGTGGCAGTCGCCCGGCGAGCGCTTCGTGACCACGGTGGCCGTCGAGTCGAGCGACGATCTGACGCACTGGCAGACGCTGGTCGGGGCGGCGACGCTCGCCGAGGTTCGCTACGGCGCGCACCACCTCGAGCAGCGCACCATCGCCATCCCCAACCGGCGTTTCAAGTATCTGCGTCTGACTTGGCCCGAGGGGGCGAGGGGTGCCCGCCTGACGCGCGTCGACGCGGTCTTCCCGCGCGTGGCGACGTCCGCCCCCCGCCGGTGGGCGACGCTGTCCTCCGTCCGCACGTCCGCGCAGCCGCTCACGTACGAGTTCGAGCGCGCCGGCGCGATGCCCGTGGACCGGCTGACCATCCGGTTGCCGCAGCCCAACAGCGTCGTGGAGGCGGTCCTTCGATCGCGCCCGGACGCCGCCGTGCCCTGGCGGATGCGATCGCGAGGGTTGCTCTACCACCTGGAGGTCAACGGGGTCACGCTCGTCAACGATTCCCTCGGCGTGGCGCCGACGGCCGACCGGTACTGGAGTCTGGAGGTGGGCCCCGACGTCGGGCCGGGGGATGGCGCGCCGATCTTGGAGGTGGGCTGGATCCCGCACGATCTGTATTTTCTGGCGCGCGGAGAACCGCCGTATCGGCTGGCGTACGGCAGCGCCGGCATGGACCCGCCGACTCAGTCCGTCGATGCGCTGTTGCGGGCCATCGACGATCGGCAGCGGGACGGGTTCATCAAGGAGGCCCGCGTCGGCGACCAGGTCGAGCTGGGCGGGCCTGCCCGGTTGGTTCCGCCCCCCCCGCCTCTTCCGTGGAAGCGCTGGGTGCTGTGGGGTGTCCTCGTCGGAAGCGTGGGCCTGTTGGGTTGGATGGCCCGGCGGCTGTATCGTCAGATGAACGCGCCCCGTCCCGCCTCCGGTTGATACTGTGGATTAAACCTTCGTCTTGTGAATATCCCGCTTCAAAATGCGGCGAAGAGCATCAACGTCGTGAGTTGGTCTCCCCCTGGGTTGGGTTTGGGATCGTACGCATCCCCACTATAGAGGGTATGGTTCAGTTGAAAGACGATGTTCTGGGCCAAGCTGTAGGTTGCGCCGATGACCGCGGCATTGCTGCTGCTTGCCGTGGCCGCTCCGGTATCCCCGCCGCGGTACCCCAAGGCCACCGTGGCTTTTCCGTGAAGCACCCCGAGTTCCATCAGGGCCGACCACCCGGTCTTGTTATTGGGATTACTGTTAAAGATGTTGGTTGCGGTACTCCCAGCTTCTTTACCGTCGGCGTTTCCATAGGTCAGATAAACCCCTAACGGCATTGATCCCACCGCGCCCTGCGCCTGGGCGTCCACGGCCCAGGCTTTGGTGTTGTAAACGTTCGCGGGGGTCGTTTCGGTATCTCCGATCTTCGTCTTGCCGCCCCAATACTGCCCGCCGATTCCCGTGCTCCACCCGCCGAGCTTGGGCGTGGCTGCGAGACGAAGGTAGTGCGACATCTTGAGACCGGCATCCGAGTTGCCGTGGACCGGCGCCCACATGGTCGCGTTCACGAATCCCATTCCGTTCGCGGCGACCAGCGCGATTCCCTGGGCCGCCGTGGCCGTGCCGATGAATTGCTGCGCCGACGTGGTGTCCCGATCTTCGAGGACGCGCTGCATACGCATCGCTCCGGTGTTCAAGAGCTCGAAGCCGTAGGCGGCGCCTCCCGCGTCGGTCGTAAAGGGGATGACGCTGAGCACCGTGCTGTCCACGCTGTACACGATGGGCATCTTAAAGGATGCAAAGGCCGACTCGGCTTCGTCGGGGAGTTGTATCTCCAGTAGAAACCCGGCGCGCTCCCCGGCCCGGCCGCCGATCAGGAGCGCTCCCTCGTCGGGGAACTGCAACTGACCCTTGTCCTTCCCGGTTTTGCCGTCTCCATTGTTCTTTTGATACCGGATCTTGGTAACCAGTGAGGCGTTCAGCGTGTCGGGGATGGAGAGGTCCTTGCCCTCGACCTTGCCTTGAGCACCGATCATCGTGTAGCCGTTCGTTTTGAACATCACACCGAAGTCGTTCAAGGCGGGATAGTGCTGGAAATGGCAGGCGGCACAAGGCATTCCCGTCTGGCGGGCGAACGCCGGGACGGCGGACGCCTTTTCCGGCGCAACCGACATCGCCATCAGGAACACCACCGCTGAGATTGTGAGCGCGGAACGGTTTTTCATGGACCACCTCCCTGGGTTGGTGGAACGTGGGAAGCCTCTTGCCCCCCTATAAAAAAGATGACCGTGACCGGCCGAGCGCGTCGGTCTAAACCTTCTTGGTTTTTCCCTTTCCCAGCGCCTCGATCACCCCCGCTGCGAGCAGTGGGAACATGATCTCGTGGTGGCCGGTCAGCGCGTAGCCGCGACCGCCGGCCTGGGTGGGGCGGCGGACGACGTTGGTCACGGGGCGGTACTGCTGGAGGAAGTCCATGTTGACGGTGGTGAATTCGACGACGCGGTGGCCGAGGTTGCGGGCGATCGTGAGGGCCTTCAAGAAGACTTCGGGCATCAGCACGGCGGAGCCCAGGTTGAGGTACACGCCGCCGTCGAGGTGGGCGACGACCGAGGTGAGGCGCTTGAAGTCCTCCAGCGAGGTGGCGCCGATCGCGGCGCCGTCGGCGCTGGGGTGCATGTGGATGATGTCGGTGCCGATCGCCACGTGCACCGTGACGGGGATGCCCAGGCGGCTGCCGATCGCCAACAGGCTCATCGTCTTATGGGGGAACGCGCCGTGGCTGATCAGGTCGCCCACGGCCTGACCGATGCCGATGCCCTGCTTGGCGCCCCGGGCGATCGCGCCGTTGAGCAACTCGGCGGTGTCGCGGGCCATCCCGAAGCTACCGGTGTCGATCCCCGCTTCGACCTCTTCGGAGGTCTTGCCCACCAGCGCCAGTTCCAGGTCGTGGATGATTCCGGCGCCGTTCATCGCCAGGCACGAGATCACGCCGCGCTTCATCAGGTCGATCAGGATGGGGTTCAAGCCAACCTTGATCGGGTGGGCGCCCATGCCCACGATCACGGGGCGTCCGGTGCGGGCGGCGCGGACGATGTCGGCGATCACGGCCTTGAGTGTGCGGGCGGCCAGAATGTCCGGCAGGCTCTCCAAAAAGCGCGCGAGACTCTGGCCCTTGCGGTGGGGCCGGCCGATGTCCTCGACTTTCACCTTGCTCGCGCGCGATTGCGTGGGGTACGTCTTGACCCGCGAGAAGTCGAGGGGTGGAAACCGAAGCGGGCGGGGGGACTTCACCGCGGGCTGATCGGGGCGCTCGCGGCGGCCGACGGCGTCACCGGCCCGCGGGGAAGAGCGCGTCTTCCACCAACTCGCACAGCACGTGGCCCAGGGTGATGTGCGTTTCCTGGATGCGGGACGTGAGGTTGGAGGGCACGATGAACGCGTGGTCGACCATCGTGGCGAGCTTGCCGCCGTCCTTGCCGGTGAACCCGATGGTGACGAGGCCCAGGGGCTTGGCGGCTTCGATCGCGCGCAGCACGTTGGGCGAATTGCCGCTCGTGCTGATGCCGATCGCCACGTCGCCCTTGCGCCCGAGGGCGCGGAGCTGGCGCGAGAAAATCTCCTGGTAGTCGTAATCGTTGCTGATGCTGGTGATCACCGACTGGTCGCACGTCAACGCCAGCGCCGGGAGCCCCTCGCGGTCGCGCTGAAAGCGGTTGACGAACTCCGCCGCGAGGTGCGAGGCGTCGGTTGCGCTGCCCCCGTTGCCGAAGAGGAGCACCTTGTGCCCCTTCTTGAAGGCGGCGATCATGACCTTCGCCGCGGCGGCGATCGGATCGGCGTATCGCTCGACGAACGCCTGTTTGACGTTGATACTATCTTGGAATGCGTGACGAATCTGATCGAGCATGTCAATGGGATCCTTGGGGGTCCTCGGGGGTCCTCGCGCGGGCGGACGGACACGACGAAGCGGCGTCATCTTAGCGCGGGGTTTCTCGGGTTGTCAAGGCGGGATGCCGCGGTTATCCTCTACGCTGGCCGCGCGGCTCGACGGCGCGAGGTCGGGGTATTCGAGTCATCTGCGAGTCATTGATGGGGTTGATCGACGCGATGGATCTGTGGGTGACCGCGGTTCGCTGGTCCGCGTGGAGCGCGGCCGTCACGGCCGCCGCCGCGGCGGCGCTGTCCGTCGCGTGGCGGGTGGCGAGGCGGGGCGTGCTCGCCCGCCGGGACCGGCGGCGGGAACGCTACCGCGCGTTTTTCGAGGGGCTGCTGTCCGATCAGGCGCCGCCCGCGTCGATCATCGACGGGCCGCGGCGCGTGATGGACGGCGTGTTCCTGGGATTGCTGGCCGACGCGCTGGATCGCGCGGATGCCGCATCGCGGCCCCGCCTGATCGCGCTCTGCGAGCGGTCGGGGTACGTCGCGCGATTCCGAAGGGCGGCGTGGAGCCCGCTGTGGTGGCGGAGGGCCCACGCCGCGCGCTGGCTTGGCCGCCTCGGGAGCCCCGAGAGCGTGTCGGACCTGATTCGCCTGCTGGATGACTCCTCGTACCACGTCCGGTGCGTCGCGGTCGGCGCCCTGGCGTTGTGGAGGCACCCCCGCATCCTGTCGGCCCTGTTGAAGACCTTGGACCACATGCGCGAGCGGACGCCGTGGGGGGCGCTG
>MHEO01000040.1:9475-12361 GCA_001803875.1 Nitrospirae bacterium RIFCSPHIGHO2_01_FULL_66_17
CCGGTACCGCGTGCCGATCGGCGTCGTCACGGACGCGCTGATCGCGCAGGGCGCCTCGGCGGTGGCGCCGCTGCTCCCCCGGTTGCAGAGCGGCCCGCGCCCGGTGCGCGAGGCGGTGGCCGAGGTGCTGTCCTGGTCGCCCGATCCGCACCCGCGCGTCCGCGCCGCCCTGCTCGGAGCGCTGCGCGACGACGATCCCGAGGTGCGCGCCCGGGCGGCCAAGGCGCTCGGCAAGATCGCCTACGTCGGCGCGGTCGTCCCGCTCGCGGAGGCGCTGTCGGACGGGACGTGGTTCGTCCGTCTGCAAGCCTCACGCGCGCTGGGCGCGATCGCGCACCCGCGCGCGATCGCGCCGCTGGTGTCCGCGCTCACCGACGAATACTGGCAGGTGAGGGCGGCCGCGGCGGATGCGCTCCGGCGCCTCGGCGACCTCGCGGTGCCCGCCCTGACCCACTGTCTGTTCACCAGCCGCGATCGGTACGCCAAGGAGCAGATCGTCGAGGAGTTGCAGCGGACGGCGCTCATCCAGGAACAGATCGATGCGCTCGACGAGGCCCGTCCGGGGGCTGGTTTCGCGGCCCAGCGGCTGCTGTGCGAGATCGCGCGGCACGGCGCGACGCGGATTCTTCTGGAGGCGCTGCGCCGGCATCCGAAGCCGGCGGTCCGGCTGCGGCTCATCGACATCCTGGAGGGCCACGGGTCCCATCAAGTGGTCGCGGCCCTCCACGACGTGATGAACGGCGACGCGGACGCGGGCGTCCGCGAGGCCGCGTGTCGCGCGTTGACGATCGGGGGCCGCGACCACGCGGGTCGAAACACCGCGCAGGGACGGGCGGCGTGATCGACCAGGCGCTGGAGTGGGTAGTGGTCGCGTCGGTCGCGTCGGTCGTCGTCGCCGCCGCGTTCGGCGCGCTGCTCACGGCGACGGCGGCGTGGCACGCGCTGCTCCACCGGCGGCACCGTCATGGCCCGATCCGGTCCGCCCACGGCGTGCCGCCCACGCCGCTTCCGGTCTCGGTGATCGTGGTGGAGCGCGAGGACGATCCGGGCGTCGCCGACCGCCTGGAGGGGCTCCTCGCGCTGGATTACCCCGCGTTCGAGGTGATCGTTGTGTGCGACGGACCGATCGGCGCCCATCTTGCCCGGGCGCTGACGCGCTTCCACGCGACGCCGGCGGACCTCATCTACCGCCCGGCGATTCCCACCGCGCGGGTCGCCGCGTGTTACCACGGTTCGACCACGCCGACGCTCGTGGTGTTGGAGAAGGAGCGGACCACGGCGGCCGACGCCCTCAACGCCGGGATCAACGCGGCGCGCAGCCCCTACGTCTGCGTCGTCGGGCCGCGGGCGGTGCTCGAACGCGCGGCGCTCGCGCGGCTGATGGCGCCCGTGATGGAGGACCCCGACCGGGTCGTGGCGACGGCGGGGATCGAGCGCGTGCTGAACGGGTGTGAGGTCAAAGGCGGCGAGGTTGCCGCCATCGCGTGTCCGCGCCGCGCCGCGGTGATCTGGGCCGTCCTCGACGGCCTTCGCGCGGCGCTCGCCGCGACGGGCTTGAGCCCGCTCGCGGGGCTGGTCCCGCGGCCGGGCGGCTGTCTCCTCGCGCAGAAGCGGGCGATCCTGCGCGTCGGCGGATTCGAGGCCGGCGGCGCCGAGCCGACCGACATCCTCTTCCGGATCCGGCACGGCCTCGCCGGGGAGCGGCTGCCGCGCCGGACGATCTTCGTCCCGGAGCCCGTCGCGTGGTTCCCCGTTCCCGACACGCTGGCGGGGGCCGCCGACGCCTATCGGGCGCGCGTGGGGGACACGCTCGGCTGCCTCGCCGGGCAGGCGCGCCGGACGCGGATGAGCATCCGGGAGATCGGCTGGGCGCTCGTCGTGTTTGCGCGGGGGCTCGGGCTTGCCGGCCCCGTGGTGGACGTCGGCGGCGCGGCGGTCGTGACCGCGGCGTTCCTGGCGGGGGCGGCGGACTTCACCGCGCTTCTTGTCGTCTGGATGTGCGTGCTCGCCGCGCGGACGGCGGTGTCGTCGGCGGCGATCCTGTTCCACGACGCGACACTCAAACGGTATCCCGCCTGGCAGGACGTCGGCCGGCTGTTCGTCGCGGCCGTCGTGGAGCCGGTTGTCTTCCGACCGTTGACCGCGGTGTGGACCGTTCAGGCGGGGTGGAGCGCGCTCCGGCGCGCGCGGACAAGGCCGGTGCCTCCTGCGACCGCGTCGTCCCCGGCGCGCCAGCCGGCCTAGCGCCCGGCGTCGGTCACGGACCGGCGGGCGCTTCGCGCTTTGCCTGAAGCGTCTCGCGAACCCGCGCGAGGCGCTCCCTTGCCGCAGCGGCTTCCCATCCGATCGGGTCTCCCGAGAGCGACGCGTTGTACTCCGCGACGGCCTCTTCGTACCGACCGGCCGTCTCCAGGAGCAACCCGAGGCGGAAGCGCGCGGCCGAGAAATCGGGTTTCAGCGAGACGGTGGTCCGCATTTCGGTTGTGGCGGCGTCGAGGCGCCGCTGCATGCCGTAGATCAGACCCAGATTGTAGTGGAAGAAGGGGTTGCCCGGTTCGAGCGAGATTGCGGCGCGGAAGGCTCCCACCGCCTGGGCGAGATCGCGGGCCATCGCGTGGCGCAAGCCGACCTCGAACCGTCGGGCGGCTTCCGCCGGGTTGTGCGGGCCGGTGGACGGGTCGTGGGGGGAGAAGGCGGGGGCGGCGGACGGCGGCAGGAGAGACGGCGCGGTCGGGACTTCACCCCACGCCGAGGACGTCGCGGCGATCAGCAGACCGCTCCATGCGACGAGCACCACCCCAATCGCCATTCCGACTATCTTGGGCCGGTTCACCACGGGTCCCTCCCCAAGGCGTGCGTACTTGTAGCAAGGCGGGAGGGACGTTG
>MHEO01000040.1:12393-37359 GCA_001803875.1 Nitrospirae bacterium RIFCSPHIGHO2_01_FULL_66_17
CGAGAAAATATTCCCTCGTCACGCGGGGGGGCTGGGGGCGCCCCTCAGCCGGATCTCGGCGGTCGTCACGACGAGAAAGCGAACCGCCAGGATCATGCCGGCCGCCGAGATCGCGGCGCTCCAGCCGAACAGCCGCGCGGGGCCCCACGCGGCGTACAGCCAGCCGTTGAGGAGGAGGCCGAGCCCCGACCCCACGCCGTAGGCGAGGCTGCTGTAAAGCGTCTGCCCCGTGGCGCGGAGCGACGGGGGGACCGATTGGTGGATGATCGTGACCGCGGCGACGTGGAACGCGCCGAAGCTCAGGGCGTGCAGGCACTGGGTGACGGCCAGGCCGGCCGGGCCCGGCGCGCGGGCCATCAGCGTCCAGCGCAGCACGGCGGCGACGAACGAGATCACCAGCAACGGGGCCGCGCCGATCCGGCTGAGCGCGCGGCCGGACCAGAACATGAACGCGACCTCGGCCACGACGCCGATCGTCCACAGGGCGCCGATCGCCGAGGCGGAGAAGCCCTGGCCCTCCAGGGCGATCGAAAAAAAGCCGTAGTAGGTGCCGTGCCCGAGTTGCATCAAGAGGCACGCGCCGTAAAACAGGAGGAACTCGCGGCGGCGCAGCAGCGCGCCGAGCGTGATCGCCGCGGCGCCCCGCCGCGAGTCGGCGGCGGCCGGGATGCCGAACGCCGCCGCCGTGGTCGCCGCGAAGGCGGCCAGCACGCCGTAGAGGATGGCGCGATCCGACACGTAATCGAGCAGGACGCCCATCGTCGCCGTCGCCGCAATGAACCCGACCGATCCCCAGAGTCGGACGCGCCCGTAGTCGAGCCGCTTGAACCGCTCCACGGTTTCCAACGTGGTGGCCTCCACCAATGGCAGAACGGGGGCCCACACGAAGGCGAACGCGATCATCGCCGCCAGGATGCCGGCGAAGCTCGTCACGCCGAGGAGCAGCCCGAACGTGAGGGTCGTCGCCGCGCAGGCGCCGATGATGAGCGCGCGGCGGCGGCCGGTTCGATCCGCGGCGAGCCCGAAGAAGGCGGGGACGAGGATCTTGAGCAGCGGCGGCACCGCGGCGATGAGGCCGATCTGCCAGGCGGCGAGGCCCCGGTGGAGCAGGTAGAGGTTGAAGTACGGCAGGAAGATCCCGAGCGCCGCGAACGAGAAGAAGTAGAACGCGGTCAGGGCCAGGGCCGGACGCACGCTGGTCTAGGAGCCTGTCCATGAACGGCCATCTGCGGCGTTGCCGCTGCGCATCCGGTCCTCACGCACACAACAGTGCGCTCCGGTCCGGTGCTCGCGGCGCCTTGCATCTGGCCATTCCTGAACAGGCTCCAACATCTGAGTACTCGGACAGGCTCCTACGCCGGCTTGGGCTGTGTGGCGAAGGGGATCAGCAGCCGGTCGACGACCTCGCCCCGGCCGATGTGCCGGTCCATCACCTCCAGCACGTCGGCTTCGGTGGCGACCCGGTACCAGACCGCGTCGGGGTAGACGACGACCGTCGGCCCGTGCTCGCACGCGTCGAGGCACCCCGCCTTGTTGGCGCGCACGTCGCCCTGGAGGCCGCGGCGCTTGACCTCGGACTTGAACAGCTCCTGCAGGCGCGCCGAGCCCTTCGCGGTGCAACTGCCCTTGGGGTCGTCCGCCGATCGTTCGTTGGTGCACATGAAGATGTGGTATTGAAATCGCGACATGGTTCCTCCTCGCGCAACGCGCGCGATTATAACACGCGCGGTGGTGAGCCGGGCGCCGGATGTGATAGAGTGCGGGCGCGATGGACCTCTTCCCCGCCGAATCCGACGCGGCGCGTCAACCGCGTCCTCCGCTCGCCGAGCGGATGCGCCCGCAGACCCTGGATGAGTTCGTGGGGCAGGAACACCTGGTTGGCGAGGGGCGGTTTTTGTCCGCCGTGCTCACCGCCGAGCAGCCGCCGTCGCTCATCTTCTGGGGGCCACCCGGATCGGGCAAGACGACGTTGGCGCACCTCATCGCCGGGGCGACCCGCTGCCGGTTCGTGTTTTTCTCCGCCGTCCTCTCGGGCGTGAAGGAGGTGCGCGAGCTGGTTGCCGAGGCGCGCGAGCGGAAGCATCGGGGCGAGCGGACGATCCTCTTTGTGGATGAGATCCACCGGTTCAACCGCAGCCAGCAGGACGCGTTCTTGCCGCACGTCGAGGACGGCACGATCATCCTCATGGGCGCGACCACCGAGAACCCGAGCTTCGAGATCAACGCGCCGCTCCTGTCCCGTTGCAAGGTGCTGACGCTCAAGCCGCTGCGCGGGGACCAGGTGTCGTCGGTGCTGCGCCGCGCGCTCGCGGATCGGGAACGCGGCCTCGGCGACCGGCGCATTGCCTGCGACGAGGCGCTGCTCGCCGAGATCGGCGACTGGGCCGAGGGTGACGCGCGCCGCGCGCTGAATCTCCTGGAACAGTCCGTTGCATTGTGCCCGCCGAACGTGGACGAGTGCGCGCTCACCGAGCGCGAGGTCCGCGAGGCCGCGCAGCAGCGCGTCCTGATCTTCGACAAGGGGCGCGAGGAGCACTACAACATCATCTCCGCGTTCATCAAGAGCCTGCGCGGGAGCGACCCCGATGCGGCGATCTACTGGCTGGCCCGGATGCTGGAGGCCGGCGAGGATCCCCTGTTCGTCGCGCGGCGCATGGTGATCTTCGCGTCGGAGGACGTGGGCAACGCGGACCCCCAGGGGCTGCCCGTCGCGGTTGCCGCGCTCCAGGCCTTCCACGCGATCGGCATGCCCGAGGGCTGGATCCCGCTCAGTCACGCCGCGACCTACCTGGCGACCGCGCCCAAGAGCAACGCGAGCTACCTTGCGTATCGCAAGGCGGCGGCCGAGGTCCACGAGACCGGTTCGCTCCCCGTCCCGCTCCACCTGCGCAACGCGCCCACCAAGCTGATGAAGGCCGAGGGCTACGCCGAGGGCTACCGCTACCCGCACAATTACCCCGGCCACCGCGTGGAGCAGCAGTACCTCCCCGAGCGTCTCGCGGGCCGCCGCTACTACGACCCCACCGACGAGGGCCACGAGCGCGAAATCCGCCGGCGGTTGGATGTGTGGCGGGACGAGTCCGAAAAGGACGGCGCGTAGAGGAGCCTGTCCATGAACGGCCATCTGCGGCGTTGTCAGTCGGCCTTGCGTGCTCACGTACGACTCAGTACGCTCCGCGCGCAAGGCCTCCTTCCGCCTTGCATCTGGCCGTTCCTGAACAGGCTCCAACGGTCGATGACTCGGACAGGCTCCTGGCGGCTTTTGCTTGACTCATTTTATAGTGCCTTGCTATTCTGGCCGGGCCGTGGGTGCCGCACAACAGCGTGAGGCGCTGCGCCGGGAGGTGTTGGCGCGGCGCGACCGATTGCCGGCCGAGGAGCGGCGGCGGGCAAGTCGCGCGATTGCGGAGCGGTTTTGGGGATTGGCCGAGCTGGCGTCGGCGCGTACGCTCCACGTGTCGCTGTCGACTGGTAGCGAGGTGGAGACCGGTGACGTGGTTGCCGAGGCGCGGCGGCGGGGGTTGCGCGTCGTGGTGCCGGTCACCCTCGTGAACGAGCGCCGTCTCCTGCTCGCGGAGTTCGAGGGCCCCGAGACGCTTGTGACGGGACCGTTCGGCATCCCGGAGCCCCGACCGGAGGGGCGGAAGATCGTCGATCTGGCGCGCGTGGACGCCCTGGTGATCCCGGGGGTTGCGTTCGACGAGCACGGCAATCGGCTGGGGTGGGGCGCGGGGTTTTACGACCGGCTCCTGGAAGGGGCGCGTCCAGACGTGCCGATCATCGCGCTGGCCTACGAGGGCCAGATTGTCCCGGCCGTGCCGCCGGAGGGTCACGACGTCCGCATGTCGGTGATTGTGACCGAGCAGCGGGTCATCCGCGCCCGCGCGGCGAGCCGGGTCGCGCGGGCAGGAAGAAATCCCCCCCATCCCCCCTTTGCGAAAGGGGGGCGAGGGGGGATTTCATGAGAAAAAAGGAGCCATCGTGTCGGCGCAATTGATCGACGGGAAGGTCGTGGCGAAGGCCGTCAAGGAGGAGGTGCGGAGTCGGGTCGAGGCGCTCAAGGCCCGCGGCATCCGTCCCGGGCTGGCCACCGTGTTGGTGGGCGACGACCCCGCCTCGCACGTGTATGTGAGAAACAAACAGCGCACGTGCGAAGAGCTGGGCATGCACTCGGTCGGCCACAATCTACCCGCGACGACGTCGCAGGTGGACGTGCTCGCGCTGATCGACCGCTTAAACCGCGACCCCGCGATCCACGGCATCCTCGTGCAGCTTCCCCTGCCCAAGCCGCTCCGCAGCGAACCCATTCTCTACGCCGTGTCGCCCGACAAGGACGTCGACGGCCTGCACCCGGTCAACGTCGGCAAGCTCATGATGGGGGAGCCGCGCTTCGTGCCGTGCACCCCCGCGGGCATCATGGCGATGCTCGACTACTACAAGTTGCCGATCGAGGGCAAGACTGCCGTGGTGGTCGGGCGCAGCAACCTGGTCGGGAAGCCGGTCGCGATGCTGCTGCTGCACCGCCACGCGACGGTCACGATCTGCCACTCGAAGACGCCCGACCTCGCCGAGGTGTGCCGCCGCGCCGACATTCTGGTGGCCGCGGTGGGAAAGGCGCGGTTCATCCGCGGGGAGATGGTCAAGGAGGGCGCGGTGGTGATCGACGTGGGCATCAACCGGCAGCCGGACGGCAAGCTCGTCGGCGACGTGGATTTCGAGGCGGTCGCGGCCAAGGCCTCGTGGATCACGCCGGTGCCCGGCGGCGTGGGCCCCATGACGATCGCGATGTTGATGCAGAACACGATGCTCGCCGCGTCGACGACGTAGGACGGTTTCATCCCCCCACATCAGGAGACGATATGCGCCGATTACGCGAGGTGATTGAAGGCGGGGAGTTCGCGGTCACGGTCGAGTGCGAGCCGCCGAAGGGCACCGACGTCACCACCGTCCTGTCCCGCACCAAGGCCCTGCTGGGGCGCGTCCACGGCATCAACGTGACCGACAACCAGGCCGCGGTGATGCGAATGTCGTCGCTCGCGATGTGCCGGCTGCTGTACGAGCAGGGGCACGACCCGGTCTTCCAGATCACCACCCGCGATCGCAACCGCCTCGCGCTGCAGTCGGATCTGTTGGGCGCGCACGCGCTGGGCATCCGCAACGTGCTCTGCCTGCGCGGCGACGATCCCACGGTGGGCGATCACAAGGACGCCAAGCCGGTCTTCGATCTCGACGCTGCGCAACTGCTCGCCGTGGTCGGCGGCCTCAATGGGGGCAAAGACCTCGCAGGCAACGCGCTGAAGGGATCGACGGATTTCTTCCCCGCCGCGGCGGTGAGCCCCGAGATGGTGCCGCCCGAGCCGCAGCTCGCGGGCCTGGAAAAGAAGCTCAACGCCGGCGCCAAGTTCTTCCAGACCCAGGCGGTCTACAACCCCGATCGGTTCTGCGCGTTCATGGAGCGCGCCCGGCCGCTCGGCGCGCGGGTTCTGGCGGGGATCGTCGTGCTCAAGTCCGCCAAGATGGCCGAATACATGAACAAGAACATCCCCGGGATCTCGGTGCCCCAGCATTTCATCGAGGAGCTGGCGTCGGCCGACAAGGAGCAGGCGCTGGGCGTGGGGATCGACATCGCGGTGCGCATCATCAAGCAGGTCCGCGAGGCGTGCCACGGCGTCCACATCATGGCGGTGGGCGCCGATCAGGCGATCCCGCAGATCCTCGACCGCGCCGGGCTGGGCTGACGTGGCCGCCCGCGTCACGATCCCCGAGATTCAGCGCCGCAAGACCGAGGGCCGGCGCATCACGATGCTGACCGCGTACGACTATCCCTTCGCGCGCATCGTGGACGACGCCGGCATCGACATCATCCTGGTCGGGGATTCGCTCGGCATCGTGCTCCAGGGGCACGCCACCACGCTGCCGGTGACGATCGACCAGATGATCTACCACACCGAGATGGTCTCGCGGGCGGTCAAGCACGCCCTGGTGATCGGCGACATGCCGTTCATGTCGTTTCAAATCTCGGACGACGAAGCCGTCCGCAATGCCGGCCGATTCTTGCAGGAGGGCGGCGCGGCCGCGGTCAAGCTGGAGAGCTCGCCCTCGATGCTCTCGCGGGTGGCCGCGATCGCGGCGGCGGACATCCCGGTGATGGCCCACCTCGGCCTCGCCCCGCAGTCGGTCCATAAGATGGGCGGCTACAAGGTCCAGGGCCGCGACGCCGGCGGCGCGCAGCGCCTGCTGGACGGCGCGAAGCGCGCGGAAGACGCCGGTGCCTTCGCGCTCCTGATCGAGGGCGTGCCCATGGCCGTGGCGCGCGACATCACCCGCGCGGTGTCGATCCCCACCATCGGGATCGGCGCCGGCGCGGCGTGCGACGGCCAGGTGATCGTGCTGCACGACCTGCTCGGCCTCTTCGACGAATTCAGCCCCAAGTTTATCAAGCGGTACGTCAACCTGCGCGAAATCATCTCGACCGCCGTTACCCAGTACAAAGATGAAGTGATGAACGGTCAGTTTCCGTCGGAGAAGGAAAGCTACTAGGCGCCTGTCCATGAACGGCCATCTGCGACGTTGCCGCTGCGCATCCGGTCCTCACGCACACAACAGTGCGCTCCGGTCCGGTGCTCGCGGCGCCTTGCATCTGGCGCGTTCCTGAACAGGCTCCGAAGACTCCAAGGCTCCTCTTCGCAGGGATTTCAGTATCGACGCGTTGGAAGCAGGGAGTACTCATGACG
The DNA here is from genome assembly GCA_001803875.1 of Nitrospirae bacterium RIFCSPHIGHO2_01_FULL_66_17. GTDB lineage: Bacteria > Nitrospirota > Nitrospiria > 2-01-FULL-66-17 > 2-01-FULL-66-17 > 2-01-FULL-66-17. The sequence goes on from MHEO01000040.1 coordinate 19,128, forward strand.
ACGAAACCGGGGAGATACGCGGCACGCGAAATCGAATCACTGATTCTCACGGTTCGTGGTCAAAAGGTCATCTTGGACCGTGATCTTGCCGCTCTGTACGGAGTTCCCACGTCTCGCTTCAATGAGGCCGTAAAGCGTAACCGCAAGCGCTTCCCCAGTGATTTCATGTTCCAATTGACTGCTGACGAGTTTGCCGTTTTGACATCGCAATTTGCGATGTCAAAACCAGGCCGCGGCGGAAGGCGGACGCCGCCGTATGCGTTTACTGAGCATGGCGCAGTTATGGCGGCGAATATTTTGCACGGCGAGCGGGCCATTCAGATGAGTGTCTTGGTCGTGCGTGCCTTCGTGAAGATGCGCTCCATGCTTGCGGCCCAAAAAAACTTGGCTGGAAAGCTGTCGACATTGGAGAAAACACTGACGAAGCGGCAGGATCTTCACGAGCGTGTGATCTCGGACATTATTCAGCAGATCATGTCACTGCTGAATCCGCCGGCGGAATCGGAACCGGAACCGCCACGCAAACAGATCGGATTTCGTGTCAGGGAAAAACTCGCCACCTATAGAACAAGGGCCGGGAAAAGTACTCCGACCCCGAATTCTCCAAGCACCTATAAGTTTCCGGGGCGGAAGCGAACGTTGCCGGCATGATCTCTCCCAAGCATCGTCTTGGTCTCGCGATAATGCTCTGGGGTGCTCTTTGCAGTGGTGTTTTTGCGGGCTTTGTATCGATACTCCTCCAATTCGGGTTTATTAAAGGTGTCGCAATTTTCACGGTCAGTGGTTTTCTGAGCAGCGGTATTGCTGCGCTCCTGGTCGTCAGAAGGTACCGCAAGTATGGCGTGGCTGGCCTCCAGGGTACTGGTCCCGGTTGGGGTGCGCTGGCGGGATTCTTCAACGCAATAATTGCTGCAACCGCGGTCATGATGGTAATGGAAGGGGGGGCGTCTTCCCAAGTGTTTGAAGATAGATTACACGAGGTCATGGCCATTCTTACGTTTGGAGTGTTGTTTGGTGGCATTTACGGCATATTCTTTGGCCTCCTTATAGGGGGTGTGTTTGGGCTAATTTTCGAGGCGTGGGTTCTGAAATGGTATCTGAGTTGTCAAGGGAATGCTCTTTAGCCAACGGGAGTAGCCCCCCGGGTAGCATGAGGGAGATCGGGGTCAATTTGACCGCTCAACTTTGTTACAGAGCTCATTAGAAGATGCGTGGATCTGGGGCCATTTTCGTAATATGCGCCACACTGTTGGCTCCGGATCCAGCGTTTTCATCGGACCAGGTATCGACGCCAACCCAAGAAACGTTGTCGCGGGAGGATGCGACACATCGAGCTGAGCAATTCTTTGACACTGAGATCATGATCGAAGGTGGTCTTGGGGAGCCTTCCGTGAACGGAGAATTTTGGTCGTTTCCCGTGTGTCTTGGTTATGCAGGTGCGGTGCAACCAGACCCAATACTCGTGCATCGCAAGAAAAAGGAAAAAGGAAAGGAAAAAGGGGACGGATTTATTTTCTTGCCTTCATGGCCAGCCTGAAATTGCGGCGTCGCCATGATCTCCGATACAATGAGCGCATGCGAGCCGCTTTCGTCGCGAGCCGCTTCGGATCCTGGGTGCAGGCCGTCGCGTGCGGCGCGAGCCTGCTCCTGGTCGCCTGCGGGAATGACCACCGCCAGCCGATCTTTGAGACCACGTTGACCGTCGAGAACGCGTCGAACCAACCGACCACGACGTTCATCACGGCCGAACCCGTTCGGCTGGTCCTTCACGTACGAAATCTTACCGACGCCGCCCAAACGCTCACCACTCCGAGTGGACAGCTCGTCGATTTCTGGGTCAGACGGCTGACGGACCGGGCGGTGATGTGGCGGTTTTCGGATGGCATGGCCTTTCCCCAGGTCGTGACGACGCTCGCGTTTGCACCGCGTGAGGTCCAAGTCTTTCCCGTCGTCTGGGATCAACGCGCGACGGATGGGGGCGTTGTGCGCAGCGGCGACTATCAAGCCGAAGGTTTCGTGGCCACGGCCGGGAATCTCGCGTTCCCGGACGTTCGCCCGATCCGCAGCGAGACCAGCGCGTCACCGATCCCGTTCAGCATTCTGTCCCCCTCGTAGCACGTGTGGAGCTCTGGGGACGTTTACGCACCAAGGCACGGGCATCGGGCATCGTCGCCGTGCCGAATACAAAGCCGCTCATGCCGCAACGTCCCCGTCAGTCGTCACAGGCTGGTCGCTCGTTGCGCCCCTTTGACATCGTTCTCAATCGACTGGTAGCATTCGGGCCGTGAGCGCCGACCGACGCACACCGGGCTGTTTGCTCTCCACCGGCCCCGAGTACGCCAACCTCGACACCGGGGGCGGCCTCGGGGCCGTTCTCAAATAATTAACTCACTACTCCCGTGCCGGCATTTTTAGAATCGCCGATCGTTTCGCCACCGCGAGAAAGGACTCAAGGCGTCGTATGGCTTACAAAAAAATTGCGATGGACCATGACAAGAAGATTGCTCTTGTCGCACACGACAATAAGAAACGGGACTTGGTGGAATGGGCCCAATATAATCGCGATCTCTTGGCGCACCATAAGGTGTATGCGACTGGCACCACCGGCGAGATTCTGGAACAGGAACTTGGCTTCGAAATCAGCAAACTCCAAAGCGGACCCTTGGGCGGTGATCAGCAGATCGGCGCCAAGATTGCCGATCAAGAGATAGATTTTCTGATCTTTTTCTGGGATCCGCTCGAACCCATGCCCCATGATCCCGACGTCAAGGCGCTCTTGCGAATGGCCGTGGTGTGGAATATCCCCATTGCCTGCAATCGGGCTTCCGCCGATTTCATGATCTCCTCTCCCCTCATGGATGGAGAATACGATCGTCTGGTCCCCGATTATGCGGGATATCGCGCTCGAAAGATCGACAGGGGCGATGGAGCAGGCCAAGGCGCAGGACACTCGGGCAGCCCCGGGGACGTTGTTTCGTAATTCACTTGTTCAGTCCGAACATGGATCGTGAGAAGGACGCACCGATGACGACACCGCCCGATCCCGCGCGCGCGTCGCGCCTGCCCGGCCGCATTGTGTGCCTGACCGCCGAGAGCGCGGACATCCTGTACGCGTTGCAGGCGGGCGATCTTGTCGTGGGCGTCAGCGGGTACACCGTTACGCCTGAGGAGGCGCGGCGCAAGCCCAAGGTCGGCGCCTACACGTCCGTCGATTTCGAGAAAATTTTCGCGCTGAGCCCCGACCTGGTGATCGCCTACTCGGATCTGCAGGCCGACATCACCGCTACCCTGGCCCGGCGCGGCGCCACCGTCCTGCATCTGAACCAGCGCAGCCTGCGGGACATCCTCGCCGCGATCGCGATGATCGGGGCGATCGTGGGGCGGGGGGCCGCGGCGGACGCGCTCATCGCGCGGCTGGAGGGGGAGTGGGCGGCGATCGAGGCGGCCGCGGCGCGGCTGCCCCGACGCCCGCGCGTGTATTTCGAGGAATGGGACGATCCGCTGATCTCGGGTATTGGCTGGGTCAGCGAGGCCGTGGCGCTCGCGGGCGGCGACGACGTCTTCGGCGAACTCAGCGACCGCACCGTCGCCGCCGGACGGATCGTCGCGGCGGACGAGGTGGCGCGGCGGGACCCCGAGATCGTCTTCGCGTCGTGGTGCGGCAAAAAAGTCCGACCGGAACGGATCGCCGCTCGCCAGGGCTGGAACCGGATGACGGCGGTGCGGGAGGGGCGGATCCACGAAATCAAATCGGCGCACATCCTCCAGCCGGGCCCGGTGATCCTGCGCGGGATGCGACAGATGGCCGGCGTCATCGCCGCTTGGGGAGCCACGGGGATGCCCTTGCATGAGTAGGGGCGGGTTTCAAACCCGCCCCTACTGCAATGAACTTTTGCTTTACAGTCTTTCCCGGTCTGTGCTATCACAGAGGGCGCGGAGACTGGCTTCATTGTTTAGGAGGATGACATGACTTCACCAGCGATCCAGCCACACAACATCAAAACAGCCGCAACGTGGAACACCGGCGGACGGCACTACGACAGAATCAGCCAAACCATTGCCGACTCGATCGAACACTGCGTCATTCGCCTCGCGCCCAAGCCTGGCGAGCATGTGCTCGACGTGGCAACCGGCACCGGCTGGACCGCGCGCCGTGTTGCCGCACGGGGCGCCACCGTCATCGGCGTCGACCTGGGTGCCGATCTCATCGAGGCCGCCGGGGCTGCTGCTGCCGAGGCCGGGCTCAAGATTGACTTTCGAGTCGGTGACGCCGAGAAGCTCCCCTTCGAGGACCGGAGCTTCGACGCGGTCATTTCGACCTGCGGAGTCATGTTCGTACGCAACCCCGAGGCCGCCGCTGCTGAGCTGGCTCGCGTCTGCAGGAAGGGCGGGCGGGTCGGGCTCACGACGTGGCCGGCCGATGGAACCATTTCGGGGCTTTTCAAGGTGATGAAACCCTACATGCCGGAACCTCCCTCGCCGCCTCCACCGTCGCCCTTTGACTGGGGTGGCCGGGAGCGCGTGAAACAACTTCTCGGCTCGAGCTTCGACCTGCGCTTTGAGACGGGCACCACGGTCTTGCGCGAACCAAGCGGTCTTGCCGTCTGGGAACTGTTCGTGGCCGGTTACGGCCCGACCAAATCGCTGGCTGCGAACCTCGATCCGGAACGCCGTGAGAACTTGAAGCGCGATTTCATCGCCTACCACGACGGTTTCAAGACCGAGCTCGGAGTCGCCATGCCTCGCGACTACCTCGTGACCATCGGTGTGCGCAAGTAGTCCGTCGAAACAGGGCAGGTTAAATGGACGCTTCGTCCATTACGCGGGCTCTCCCCCGGTCGCCGTGCGCGTTGACAGCGCGACGCGCGAGTCGCTATAGTACCCCCGCCTGGGCGCGGATGACGGGGCATGGTGCGAAAGCCCTAGCACTCCGCTAGGTCTTCTGCATAATTGACGCCCGCTGCGGATTTCGTTATGGTAGCCACTACACAACGGCAACGGCATGCGCCGCGAACTGATTCTGGGCGGCATCACGTGAACGAGGGAGTGTTTCAGCATGACCACGGCGACGAGTAGTCCACGGTATCAGGTCCTTCCCGGCCCGGAGGGGTTGCTGCCGCCCTCGGCGGCCGCGATGGGGGTGGTGTTGCCCCAGGACGGGGAGGGGTTGGTGGAGGGGGTGATCGTGCCCGAGGCGGCCACGTACAAGGCGATCGCCAAGGCGATGTTGACCCGCCGCAACCCGACGATCTTTCCCGGGCCCTTGGTGGTCTGGGGGTGGACGAAGCACACGCAGGAGAAGGCGAGCGTCGTGCTGGAGCTGGCGGCCGAGATCCCGGGCGTCAAGATCATCCCGATGCCCGATTATCGTCCGATTTACCCGAAGATCGACCCCGAGGCGGTGATCAACCCGTGCCATCCGAACCTGACCATCTGGCACAACAAGATCGAGGCCTGCATTTTCGTGGGGGTGCATTGCCATTTCGCCAGCGTGACGTTGAAGATGGTCCGCGCGGGCACCAACTGTTATACGGTCGCGCTCTGCGCCGAGGCGGGCCACGAGGACGCGATGGCGTCGCTCCCCCACTGCGACATCGAGAAGCTGCAGCGGGTGACCGAGGCGTTGCGCCAGGCCAAGAAGGAAGGGCTCGTGCCGTGGGCGCTGACGCCCGCGGGCAAGCGCGAGCTGGCGGCGGAAGCCGAGCAGAAGCGCAAGCAGCGCAAAGCGATCGCCACGTCGGCGCCGACGTTCGCCCACGAGTTGGTGGCCGGTTTAGACGAAAACGAGGAGTAGTCCATGGCTGAAGGGCTGGAAACCGAAGTCAAGACGAACCCCCAGGGCGACGTGATCACCGCGACCGAAGCGCCCAAAGTTCAGGCGAAGGAGAACAAGGCGGCCAAGCAGCGCGTGGTAACGCCGGAGCATCTCTTCTTCGAGGCGCCGCGCACGAAGACGTTCATCACCGGCAGCGAGGCCGCGAAAGAGGCCATCCGCCGCGCCAACGTCGACATCGCGATCTCGTATCCGATCACGCCGCAGAGCGAGACGATGCAGCAGGTCGGCTATCTCTACGCCGAGGGCTATCTGAAGGACTACTACCGCGGCGAGGAGGAATACGGCGTGATGTCCGCGATCGCGGGCGCGTCGCGGGCCGGCGTGCGGGCGTTGACCGCCACGGCGGGGCCCGGTCTGATGCGCGGGATGGAGGTGATCACCTCGTGGCCGGGTGGCCGGATGCCCTTGCTCCTGTTGGTGATGTGCCGGGTGATCAACGCGCCGCTGGCGATTCAGCCCGACAACGTCGAGCTCTCCTACCTGCTCAACTCGGGGGTGCTGCTGTTCCACGGCGAGAACCAGCAGGACTTCTTCGATTTCCCCCTCAAGGCCTACATGATCGCGGAAAAGTGCGAGGTCACGCTGCCGGCCGCGGTCGCCGTCGACGGCTTTTTCGTCACCCACGCGCGCGGCTGGGTCGAGCTGCCGCCGGACGACATCAAGCTGCCCCCGCGCGACTGCTACCACGAGGCGGTGCCGATGATGGACAACGAGAACCCGCCGGCCCGGCTCTCGCGCGACGCGCCCATCCAGAAGAGCAACTTCATCAGCTACCAGATGCACGCGTCGTGGCAGCAGGAGATCTGGGCAGCCCAAGACCGGGCGCGCCCCTGGATCAAGAAATACATGGGCGGGCTGATCGAGGTGGTGAATCCCGGGGCCGAGACGATGATCGTGGCCTCGGGTAGCGCCGTGTCCCAGTCCCGCGAAGCGGTCCGCCAGGCCGGGGAGAAGGGCGACACGATCGGGCTGGTCAAGATCCGGTCGCTGCGGCCGTTCCCGACCCAGGAGTTGATCGAGGCGTGTCGCCACGCGAAGCGGATCATCGTCCCCGAGTTCAACTGCATCGGCTGGCTCGCCAAGGAAGTGCGGTCGGCCCTCTACGGTCAGACAAAGGCCGAGATCGTCCCAGGACCGAGGGTGTTCGGCGGGATGTCGATGCCGACCGAGTTGATCCTGGAGTACCTGTACAAGACGCCCAACGAAGCCCGACTGACGACGAAGCCGCTCGTCTTATAAGGAGGTCGTTCATGTCGCTCGACACGCTGAAAATATCGCCAGGCTTTGAGTCATACATGCCGAAGGAGTACGTGGATCTCGTCGAGCGTGGTCCGTACGGCCGGGACGTGAAGGTCAGCGAGATGGGGACCTTTAAGGAGATCATCGAGGAGCACCCGATGTGCGCGGGGTGCGCCATGACGCTGTTCATTCGGACCGCGCTGATCGGATTGCCGGCGCCCGAGCACACCGTGATTTTGGGCACCGCGGGGTGCGGGCGGTTGGTCTTGTCCCAGGCGTCGATCCCGTTCATCTACGGGAATTACGGAGACACCAACGGCGTGGCGTCCGGCCTCAAGCGCGGCCTGGAGATCCGGTTTCCCAACCAGACCAAGGACGTGGTCGTGATGGCCGGCGACGGCGGTTTGGCTGATATCGGGTTTAGCTGCGTGATGCACTCGTGGTTCCGGAAGGAGAAGTTCACCACGGTCATGCTGGACAACGAGGTGTACGGGAACACGGGCGGCCAGGAGAGCGGCATGACCAACAAGGGCATGGTGCTCAAGATGGCGCCCTTCGGGAAGAAGTTCGAGAAGATGGACATGATCGGCCTCGCGAAGACGGCCGGCGTGGCGTATATCGCGCGCCTGGCTCCGACCAATCCGACCCGGATCGCGAACGTCATTCGGAAGGCGGTCCTGATCGCACGCGAGGTCGGCCCGACGTACGTCCAGGCGTACACGTCGTGCAACATCGAATACGCGATCCCGACGCCGAAGGTGATGGACGACGCGCGCGAGGTGGAGAAGGATCGCTACGGGTTCATGGAAATCATCTCCGACGAGGCCAAGGCCTATCTGGAGCGGATCGAGCAGGAGAAGAAGGCCAAGGCGAAGGCCGTCGCGGCGTCCAAGGCCGGGGCGTGATCAAACGTCGGGACAACGGGCGGGAGGAGAAGGCGTCATGAAGCGGTATAACATCCGGATGGCCGGCATCGGCGGTCAGGGCGTGGTGACGGCGTCGCACGTGATGAGCAACGGCGTGATCATTGCCGGGGGCGAAAGCACTCTCGTGCCCTTCTTCGGGTCCGAGAAGCGCATGGCCCCGGTCGAAAGCTACGTGCGCGTCGCCGAGGGGCGGATCTTCGAGATCGGCGAGATCATCTACCCCAACGTGATCATGATTTTCCACACCCAGGTGATCACGCACGGGAAATCGTACACCATGCCGTTTTATTCGGGCCTGAAAGACGAGGGCGTCGTGCTCATCAACTCCGAAACGCCGCTGGAGCTTGAGCCCGATCAGGCGAGAGAGCTCCGGGAAAAGAAGGCCAAGGTGTTTTATATCCCGGCGAGCAAACTGGCTGCCGAAATCGGCGGAACCGAGCTGGCCACCAACATGGGGATGGTCGGGGCGGTCGCCGCCATCATCGGGCTGCCGGATCTGGCATCACTCGAGCAATCGGTGAAAGAGCGCTTCCTGGGCAAGGGGTTCGTGGTGTCCGGAGGCACGGCCTCGCTGGACAACGTGATCGAGAAAAAGTTCGGGAAAAAGGTCGAGCTGATCCAGAAGAACATGGACGTGATCAAGGCTGCGCACAAGTACGCGGTGGATCACAAGTGGAACGATCTCTCGGTGGCCGAGACGGCGGCCCTGGCGGCGGCCGGTCGGTAGCGCGGGATAACTTTGAGACAGGGGTGATCCATGTACGCAGTAGCGCAAATCGATGTCGATATTTGCTCCGCGACCAGTTGTCGGCTATGTACGCAGTTCTGTCCGGAATCGAACACGATCAACTACGATATCAAGCGGAACACCGCATACGTGGCCGTGGATCGTTGCAAGGGCTGCGAGATCTGCGTGGGGATCTGCGATAATCTGGCCAAGCACCACGCGATCAAGATGGTGCCGATCACCGAGATTGTCGAGGGCTACGAGATGTCGAAGCTCGGGTTTCACAAGTTTTGAGGAAAGCGGGTTTCGGCGGGCCGATCTCCGGACACGGGGATCGGCTTCCACTCACCTGTCCGCGGTGCGGCCGCGAAAACACGACCCGATCGAGCTTCTGCGAGGGCTGCCTCCAGGAGTTTCCCTCCGAGCTCTGGGACGCCCGTCGATTAATCTGCCCCGAGTGCCGCCACGACAATCCGCACGCGAACGACCACTGCGAGCGGTGTCACGAGCCGCTGAAGCCAGGACAATCGGAGTGAGCCGCCGCGAGCGGTAGAGCGCTATTCGGGAGAAACGACGAGCTGCCTCAGCAGCTCGATGTAGGAGGTTTCCTCGAAACTCTGGCCGCGCCTGAAACTTGTAAAATACAGCTCGGCGTACACGGCGGCGATCGCATGGACGGCCTCGTGCCGGTCGGCGCCCCGGCCGGTCAGCACGTTGAGCGTCTCGACCGCCTCGGGCGGGGATTTGTCCAGCAACTGCTTTTCGATCAGGACGTGCAGCGCGGTGTGGATGAACGGGTTGACGACCGTGCCGTTGACCTCCTGGGGCGTGGCGGACAATTCGCCGAGATCCCACATCGCGTCCAACTCGGGATGGAGGTCCATGGCCGCCGAGATGAGGGCGTCGTCCCCCTCCAGGTTTCCGGTTTCAAGCCGCCGTTTGGCGATCGTGGTGAATCGCCATTGGTTGTCTTTGTCGAAGAGCATGCGCGACACCGATCAGGGCGTGTCGGTCGTGTGCGTTCGCCGCACCCCGCCGTCGCCCCCGTAGACCATGAAGACCTTTTTCCCCTGTCGGACGTGGTACGTGGCCCACGCCGGGCTCTCGGTGCCGTACCGCGCGTCCGGATCGCTGCCGGACGCCTTGAGAAAATCGGGGTAGGTCAGGCCGGCGTCGAACACGTCGGCCAGGAGGCAGTCGGTACAAAATCCCCGACCGTGCAGTGAAATTTTTCCGAGGAATTTTTCGATCTCTTCGGGGTCATTCAGTTCGATGGGGTCCATCATCCTCACGGGTTGGAGTATTGGCTTCACAGACGAATTGTACGCGAGACTCCACGGTCGGATCAAGACCGCCGGCGGTCCCTCCCGAGCGGGACAATCGTTCGACGGGTTGCGGCGGGCATCGCGGTTGCGGTAAGGTGAGGCACATGAGACGCCGACATCAGAGTGTCGTGGGCGCGTAGGCGGTGATCAAGCGCCTGATCAAACGTGTCGTGGTCACCGGCGTGGGATCGCCGACCGGCACCGCCGTGGCGACCGCGTTCAAGCGCCACGGTTGGCTCGTGGTGGGCGTCGACCACGCGTTTCGTCCGGCGCACGTTCATCAGTTCTACTTCATCTCGCCCGTCCATCACCCCGGTTGGGTCGATGAACTCCTCCTCCTGGTCAGGCGGGAGCGGAGCACGTTGGTGGTGCCGACCCGCCGCGAAGAGTTCCTGCCCCTCGCGCGCCGACAACGGGAGTTTCCTCGCGCCGGCGCGAGTCTTTATCTTCCGGCTCCCGACACGGTCGAGGATGTGTTGGACGCGCGCCTCGTGTCCCACCGGTTGAGACGGGCGGGGTTGGTCGCCGAGGAGCCGTGGAACGAGAGGCGCCGCGAGGATCGGACCGGACGGCTGTTCGAGGCGGCGCTGTGCCGGGATGTCGGAGCGCCTCAGGCGGCGCTGGGCTGCGCCGTGTTCGAACTGTTCGACAACGGAGACGCTCCCGTCCGAGCCGAGCGCCGGAAGGATGAGGCCGCGGTCGAGGCCGTCGCCGTGCAGGCCGCCGAAGCCCTCGGGGTGACGGGGCCGGCGACCGTGCACATCCGGCGGGACGCCGACGGTGGATTGAGCGTGGTGGAGATGACTCTGAGTCCGTGCGTCCACGGCCCGCTGGCAAACGAGGTACTCGAGTCGCTCGTGCAGTTATGGGAGCGGGACCAACCCGCGTGACGCGCCGGAGCCTGTCCATGAACGGCCATCTGCTGCGTTGTCAGTCGGTCTTGCGTGCTCACGTACGATCCAGTACGCTCCGCGCGCAAGACCTCCTTCCGCCTTGCATCTGACCATTCCTGAACAGGCTCCAATACCCAGATAACGGACACACTCCTAAGGGAAAATCCCGCGCGCGAGCTTGGCGGCGGCGATCTTTTGGATCCCGATCATCAGCGCGGCCATCCGCATATCGACCTTCTTTTCCTGCGCCGTGGCCAGCACCTGGGCGAACGCCGTGGTCATGATCTCGCGCAGCCGTTCGTAGACCTCGCGCTCCTTCCAAAAGAGGTGTTGCAGGCCCTGGACCCATTCGAAGTACGACACCGTGACGCCGCCGGCGTTGGCGAGGATGTCGGGGATCACGAAGATGCCGCGGCCCTGGAGGATCGGGTCGGCTTCGAGGAGCGTGGGGCCGTTGGCGCCCTCGGCCAGGATGCGGCAGCGTACGCGCTCGGCGTTGGCCTTGGTGATCTGGCCGGAGAGCGCGGCGGGCACCAGGATGTCGCAGGCCACTTCGAGCAGTTCCGCGTTCGAAAGACGCTCGCCCCCTGAAAATCCGTCGAGGGACCCGTGCCGCGCGACGTGCTCGATCGCGCCGGCGACGTCGAGACCGCGGTCGTTGACCACGCCGCCGCTCACGTCGCTGATCGCGATCACCCGACAGCCGGCCTCCACGAGAGCCTTCGCGGTGATCGACCCCACGTTGCCGAATCCCTGGATGGCCGCCCGCTTGCCCTCAGGCTGCACGCCGAGGTGCTTCATCGCCTCCAGGATGGTGTAGACGACCCCGCGTCCGGTCGCCTCGTTGCGGCCCTGCGACCCGCCAATGGCGATGGGTTTCCCGGTCACCACGCCGGGGACGGCGTAGCCCTTGAACTGGCTGTAGGTGTCCATCATCCAGGCCATCGTTTGTTCGTTCGTGCCCATGTCGGGCGCGGGGACGTCGATGTCCGGTCCCAGGATCGGGAGGATTTCAGCGGTGTACCGCCTCGTCAATCGCTGCAGTTCCACGCGGGACATCGCGCGCGGATCGCACCGGATGCCGCCCTTGGCGCCCCCGAACGGCAGCCCGACCAGGGCGCACTTCCAGGTCATCCACATGGCCAGCGCGCAGACCTCGCCGAGATTGACGTCGGGGTGGTACCGGATGCCGCCCTTCGACGGGCCGAGGGTGTTGTCGTGGTGCACACGGTAGCCGGTGAACACCCGGATCGAATCATCCCCCATGCGAATCGGCACGCTCACCATGAGCGCCCGCTTGGGGACCACGAAGCGCTGCCAGACGTTGGGATCCAGGTTGATCGAGGCGGCGGCTTTCTCGAACTGAGCCACGGCCATCTCGTAAATGGGCGTGAAGTATTCCGGTCGATACGCCGCGTGGGGCGAGGTCGTCATCGGTCGCGCTCCTGAGGATCAGGTTGGGCCGCGTTTAGTATAGCAGGGCGTTGCTTGTCCCCCGCGACGCCGCGGTGGTACACTGCGGGGCTCCCGGAGGACGGATGACGACGCGCGCCGAAATCGTGATCATCGGGAACGAGATCTTGTCGGGTAAGGTCGCCGACGAGCATTCGGCGTTTTTGTGCCGCGAGTTTCGCGCACTCGGTGTCGACGTGCGCCGGGTGGAGATCATCCCGGACGAGGTGGATGCGATCGCGGACGCCGTCCGCGCCGCCTGGGAACGCGCCGATCTGATCGTCACGACCGGCGGCGTGGGGCCGACGCCCGACGACGTCACCATCGCCGGCATCGCGCGGGGGCTCGGCCGGCCGGTGATTCGGCATCCGGATCTCGAATCGCTGGTGAGGGTGCTGTACGGCAAGCAACCGCTCAAGGCCGCCGAGCGGCTGGCTGAGGTCCCGGAAGGCGCAACGCTCATCTCGGCGCCCGGGCTCCGGGTTCCGGTGGTTGTCGTCGAGAAGCTCTACATTTTTCCCGGCGTGCCCGAGACCCTGCGGCGCAAGTTCCACGCGATCAAGTCGCGGTTCCGGGAGGCGCCGTTTCATCTGAAGCGCATCTACCTGGCGGTGGGCGAAGAACCGATCGCCTCGGCCCTGGACGACGCGGTCGCGAAGTTTCCCGCCCTGTTGCTGGGTTCCTATCCCGTCTTCGACCGCCAGGACTATCGCGTGCTGCTCACCCTCGAATCGAAGGATCTGCGGTATCTCACCGAGGCCCACGCCTATCTCTTGGCGCGGTTGCCGCAAGGGGCGGTGGTCCGTCTCGACGACGGATCGCCACAACCGAGGAGTGCCTGGGGGGAAGAGTAGGCGGCTTAGGCGCCGGTGTGGTCGATGAGCATCGACCACGAGGTCTGGGCTTGTTGGAAGCGCGCCCGCGCGGCGATCAGTTCGGTTTCGAGCGTGGCGGCGAGCTGCCGCCGCTTGTCGTCCATCGACCGCTTGGCGGCCCGATACTCGGCTTTGACGTGCTCCCACTTGGCGAGGGCGGAGACGAGTCCCTCGTGCGCCAGATGGAGCTTCTGTTCCATCGCGTCGCGGAATTCCCGGGGGCGACGCTCCAGGTTCCTGGAGGCCAACGATCGCTGGACCGCAAGCCGGGCCTTGAAGATGTGGACGTCCTGCGCCGTCCGGAGGCGCGTGGCCCATCCCGCGACCGACAGGATTTTGATCATCCACTTGGTCGGGTCCCAGTGGTACCACCGGATCCCGTTCCGGTAATCGTATTGAAACTGGTGGTGAAAGTTGTGGTAGCCCTCCCCGTAGGTCAACAGTGCAACGAGGGCGCTGTCGCGGGAGGTGTCCTCCAGGGAATAGGGTTGGGCGCCCAGAAAGTGGCACAGCGAATTGATCAAGAACGTCGAGTGGTGCACGATCACGGTGCGGGCCACGCCCACGAGGAGCAGGCTTCCCCACCAGTCGCCGACCAAGAACCCGAAGAGCAGGGGGACGACGCCGCCGACGCCGATGGCGAGCGGGAGGTAATAGCGGTGCTGCCACCGGACCAGCGGGTCCTTCTGCAGGTCCTGCACGTTGCTGAAATCCGCCGGCCTCGCCTTCAGGCACACCCAGCCGACGTGCGCGTAGAAGAATCCCTCATTGATATTGTAGGGATCGCGGTCCTTGTCCACGTAGAGATGGTGCAGTCGGTGATCCGACGCCCACTTGAGCGCGGAGTTCTGACACGCGGCCGCCCCGAAGATCAGGAGAAACGCGCGAACAGGTGACGTGGTCTGGAACGACTGGTGGGAGAAAAGGCGGTGATAGCCGCCGGTGATCGCCAGGCCCGTCGCCGCCATGTAAAAGGCGAACAGGGCGAGGATTGGCCACGAGAACCCGGTCGTGGCGAGGTGAATCGGCACGCCGATGAGCGCGATGAGGAGCGTCCCGGCCAGGAACGGGGTGTTCACCCAGTCGATGCCGCGTCGGCTCTGGGGGGTCGGACGGGATTCGGAGACGGTCGTTGTTTGGGTTGAATCCATAGATTTAGCGATCCTTCTGTTGAGTGAAGCCGTCCGGTCGCGACGTCATGCCGTCGCTGCGACCGCGGCCATTCGCGTGAATATATGAGAAACCCACGCCCAAGTCAAGCACACTGTGAACGATCGGCCGGATGCACGCGGGGTGCCGCGCGACACAGAGTATTCCCCGGAATCGGCCGCTCGTCAATTGAGCGAGGGGCCCGTGGACGAGGCGGCGTGGCGAATCCGCACGAGGTAGGTGTTCCGATTCGTGGCGGTGAACTTCCATCCGACCCGGAGTTCCAGGACGAGTGAGTGCTCGCCGGGTGTTTTCGCCAGAAAGGTGAAGACGCGTTTTCCGAAATCCGCGGTGTCGACGTTGACGGTCCGGCGATAGTCGTCGTCGATCAGGTCGAGCGCGTCGGGGGGATACCGCGGCGTCCAACTGTGGCCGGCGGTGCGATCTTCCCACAGGGTGACGTCAAACGTGCCTCCGGCTTCCGCCTCGATGATTTTTGTGATGACTTCTTGCGCCATGCGTGTCGCATGCTCCGGTTACAATTCGGGCTATCATAACACAAACCGGCCTCGCGTGTCGTGGTCCCGCGCATCATTTGAAAAAGCCCCGGCGATCGGGTATGATCGGGCACCGTCAGGAGGGCGACATGGGCGTGCTGGAAGGAAAAGTCGGCGTGATTTTGGGCGTGGCCAACGAGCGCAGCATCGCGTGGGGGATCGCGCAGACGCTGCACAAGGAGGGCGCCCAACTGGTCATGACCTACGCCGGCGAGATCATGGAAAAGCGGGTCCGCCCGTTGGCGGAATCCCTCGGCGCCAAACTGATCCTGCCGTGCGACGTCACCAGCGACGAGCAGATCGCCCGGCTGTTCGAGTCGATCGGCTCGACGTTCGGCGGGCTTGACCTCGTCGTGCATTCGCTGGCGTTCGCCAATCGGGACGAACTCAAGGGCCGCTATCTCGACACCTCCCGCGAGGGCTTCCGGCTCGCGCTCGACGTGAGCGCGTACTCGCTCGTCGCGGTCACCCGCGCGGCGGCGCCGCTGATGCGGGGGCGCCGGGGGAGCGTGGTGACCCTCTCGTACTACGGCGCGGAAAAGGTGATCCCCCAATACAATGTGATGGGTGTCGCCAAGGCGGCGCTGGAGGCGAGTGTGCGCTACCTAGCCGCCGACCTCGGGCCCGACGGCATCCGGGTCAACGCGATTTCGGCCGGGCCGATCAAGACGCTGGCCGCCGCGGGGATCGCCCAGTTTCGCGACATGCTCCACCAGGCCGAGCAGCGCGCCCCCATGCGGCGCACCATCACCCTTGAAGACGTGGGCGGCGCCGCGCTCTTTCTGTGCAGCGACTGGTCGGCCGGCGTCACGGGCGAGGTCCTGCACGTCGATTGCGGCTACCACGTGATGGGGGCGTAGCGTCCGGCGTGGCGGCGGCCTCTCAGGCGGTTCTGCTGTGCCTCGGCGAGTCGGATCCCGCGCCGGCCGTGGAGCGGGCCGGGGCCGTGCTCGCGGAGGCGGGGCTTCGGCTGGGGCCGCCGCGGGTCGTCGCGTCCCGCCGCCTGCGCGTCGTCGAGCACGCGCTGAGCGGTTCGGCGCCGATCGACTGCCGCTCGGCCACGAAACGCTTGCGGGGGCTGCAGGGTGAGTTCGGCGTCGACCTGGCGGTGCTGCCGGCCGACGCGGCGCGGCGCGACAAGAAACTGCTGGTGATCGACATGGACTCCACGCTGGTCCAAAGCGAGGGGATCGACGAACTCGCGAAGGAGGCGGGGGTCGGCGAGGCGGTCGCCGCGATCACGCGCCGCGCCATGAACGGCGAGTTGGATTTCGTGGGCGCGCTGCGGGAGCGCGTCGGCTTGCTGCGCGGTCTGCCGGTTCACGCGCTGGAGCGCGTGGCGGCCCGCACCGTGCTGAGCCCCGGCGCCGAGGTCCTGATCGACGTGCTTCGCAAGGGCGGTTGCGCGGTGGCGGTGGTGAGCGGGGGGTTCGATTACTTCACGACGCGCCTCCACTCCCGCCTGGGCCTGTCGTATTCCTTTGCGAACCGGTTGGACGTCGAAGACGGCCGCCTCACGGGGCGGCTGGTGGGCGAGATCGTGGACGGCCGTCGCAAGGCGGCGTTGCTCGAGGAGATGGCCAGCAAGGAAGCGGTCGGCCTCGACCGCGTGCTGGCGATCGGGGACGGGGCCAACGATCTGCCGATGCTCGAGCGGGCCGGGCTGGGCGTGGCGTACAACGCCAAGCCCAAGGTGCGTGAGGCGGCGCCGGTGACGTTGAGCGTGCCCGACTTGAGCGCGGTGCTTTTTCTGCTGGGATATTCCGAATCCGAACTGCCGGAGTGACCCCATGACGCTCACGGTTGCCGATCTCGTCGCCGGATACGATCCGGCGGTGTCCGCGTTGATCACCCGCTATTTCCGCGAAAACGAAGCCGCGCGAACGGCGTTGGAGCTGGCCGATCGAGCGGGCCGGCGCCTGGTCATCGATCACATGGCGATCCGCTGCCATCGGGTGGACGAGCGTGCGGGCGAGTTTATGGCGTTGGGGTATCGCTATCGCGACGAGTTGATCGAATATCCCGATCAAGGCTGGTGGGCCAAGGTCTATCGCAAGGAGGGAAGACCCGCGATCTTCGTCGACCAAGCGTATGAGGACGACCGAGGTCGCGAGAGTCTGCTTCGGGCGTGGGTCGATCGGTTCGGTGACCGGGTGTTGCACCATGTGGCGATCCTGGTTCCGGATATCGATGTTGCCAAAGCCGAGCTGGAGCGAGCCGGCGTCCCCTTCTCGGGCGCGATCATCGGCGCGAAGGGCACGCGGCTGCGCCAGATTTTCACGGCGGCCGAGGTCCAGGATGGGGCGGCGTTCTCGGTGCTGGAGCTGGCCGAGCGCCACGGGTACGATGGATTTGTCGCCGAGCAGGCGGACGGGTTGATGCAATCTTCCCGCGTGAAGAAAACGGGGTAAACGCAGGAGCTGTGAACGTCAACGAGGTTTGGCAGCCTTGGCGTCCGACACGACGCCGACGTTGCGCCACACCAGGAAAAACAGGAGGACGAAGCATGTGGGGTTTGCGGATGGTCGCGGTGGCTGCCGTGGCGGGATTGGGGATCGTGCCGGCTTGGGCGGGTGACGAGTTGGCGACGGTCAACGGACAGGTGATTACGAAGGAAGCGTTTCAGTCGGCGCTGGAGGGCGTGCCCCCGCAGATGCAAGAGCGCTTTGCCACTCCGGAGGGGAAGGAGCAGTTGCTGGACAGCCTGGTGACCCAGGAGGTGTTGTTTCAGGAAAGCCAGCGGATAGGGCTTGAGAAAGAGGCCGCGGTTCAGAGTCGTTTGACGGACGCCAGGCGGCAGATCCTGGTCGAATCGCTGATGCAGAAACTGGTGGCGGAAGACGTCAACGACGCGAAAGTGAAGGAGTACTACGACGCCCACAAAGCCGATTTCCGGCAGGTGAAGGCCAGCCATATTTTGGTGGAGACCGAAGAGCAGGCGAAGGACGTGAAGAAGCGCGTGACGAAGAAGGGCGCCGATTTCGCCGCGGTGGCCAAGGAAACGTCGACGGATCCCTCCGCCAAGGAGAATGGGGGTGATCTCGGTTTTTTCACCAAGGACCAAATGGTCAAGCCCTTCGCCGATAAGGCGTTCGCGATGAAGGTGAAGGAGATCAGCGACCCGGTGAAGTCCGAGTTCGGCTACCACATCATCAAAGTCGAGGAGATCAAAGCGGCCGAACCGGTGGACAAGCTCGATCCGCAGTCGTTGAACGGGGTCAAGCGCGCGGTGCTCAACGGCCGGGTGGACAAG
>MHEO01000041.1:0-156 GCA_001803875.1 Nitrospirae bacterium RIFCSPHIGHO2_01_FULL_66_17
AAAGAATGTCATGACTTTTGAGCATTTCTTCAAATATTACTTGGATCCAGCCTTGAAGCGATGGCGCGTGGCGGGTGTAACGCCATAAAATGAGCGTGTCAGGTCAACATTTTAGACATCAGGAAACTTTGCCTTGCTTTATTTGGGCGGCTCCTC
>MHEO01000041.1:257-553 GCA_001803875.1 Nitrospirae bacterium RIFCSPHIGHO2_01_FULL_66_17
CTGCCGCGGCTGATGAGCAGGGAGATTGCGGTGTGAGCCGTGAAAAGAAGGTCGTCATCATCGCGGGTCCGAACGAGGTCGGCAAGACCACGTTCGCCACGGAGTTTCAAAAGAGGATGCGGGGTCTGGTCTTGCATTGCAACAGGCCATAGGCATAGGGGCTAGGTCTATGATCTGTGATTAGATCATAAACCGTGACCTGGCCCCAATCAATGCGTTGGGCGAGGGAGGACCACCGCCAGTATGCCAAGCGTATGTTAGAGATGATCCGCGTGATGCGAGCATACAAATCCTAA
>MHEO01000041.1:679-1279 GCA_001803875.1 Nitrospirae bacterium RIFCSPHIGHO2_01_FULL_66_17
AATGGCTATGAGAAGCAGGCGATTTAATAATCCTAAGAACAAGAGGCCTCGGAAGGTGGACAGCCCTCTGTCGGTTGATGAGGCCGTAAGGGAGTTGAAGCGGCTCGGCCGACCGGCCAGCCCATACCGGGAACGGTCGCTCAAGATTCATGGGCTGCTCTGTGCCAAGTGCGCCAGGGAGTTTGATGAACACAACAGACAGCTCCTCACCGTTCATCACAAAGATGGCAACCATCACAATAACCCGCCGGACGGATCCAACTGGGAAAACCTGTGCGTGTACTGCCACGAGGATGAGCACAGCCGGGGCTTGCTGGGCGACTATTTGGCAGGCGATCAGAACGAATGAGGCCGTTGGATTGACGTCCCCTGAATGAGGGATAATGAGGACGGATTTATTTCCCTCCTCTCCACCGCATCATCCCAAACAAGGGCGTGGGCATGACCAAGACCGGGAATCATCGGCTCAGTTGCGCGATCTGCGGCAAGACCTTCCTCGCCCGCGACGTCGTCGCCGGCACATTCGTTCGGGGGTGGCCACGGGGTCTGACTTGACTGTGTTGACTTTCGCCCCGTCGTGGCAAGTCTAGAGACTTGCTG
>MHEO01000041.1:1304-6278 GCA_001803875.1 Nitrospirae bacterium RIFCSPHIGHO2_01_FULL_66_17
TTCGGGGGTGGCCACGGGGTCTGACTTGACTGTGTTGACTTTCGCCCCGTCGTGGCAAGTCTAGAGACTTGCTGCTGCCGCGGCTGATGAGCGGAGAGGTTGCGGTGTGGGCAGATAGGTGGGGCATGAGTATTGACTTGCGTATGATGGACAGGATGAAGGTTTGGATGGGGAATGGCCCTTGATCGAAGCCGGATTCAGCGCAGCGGAAGGGTTTGCGTTCGAAGAGGCGAAATTCGGCTCAACGATGTGTAATCCCGGTCGGTGTGGAGCACTGTCAGCCCGTGTCGGATCGCGCACGCGGCGATCAGGCAATCGACGCTTGAACGCACGGTGAAACCGCGCCGCCGCGCCGTGCGGTAGAGTTGAACGGCGTCTTCGAAGACGGGGCGCTCCATGGGCGACTGCACGATGGGGAGGGCGAACATGGCCTCCCGGGCGATGCGAAATGCGTGGTCGTCCCGAAAGCCCTGAAGAACTTCTTGGACGATCGGCAGACAGGTGACGGCGTCATCAAGCGGGAAGGTTTCTGGGGCAATCCGCGATGGACGTCGGAACAGTTCGATCCAGACCGACGTGTCAACGAGCAACACGTCGTGCGCGGCGTGTTGGCGCTTTGGTCGGACGATCCGCCCTCATTTCGGACAGATCGCCTTCCCACAGTCCCGACCCGGAAAGCTCAAGGATCCGTCCGGCGCGGGCGCGGAGGACGAAGTCGGTCAGGGCGCGCTGCACGGCCCCCGAGTAGGTGCGCTCGCCGCTGGAACGGACGGCTTCTTTGAGGAGGTGTTCGTCAAGCACAAGATTCGTGCGTTTCATGTGCTCGATCATACGTGTCCCAGGAGGGGCTGTCAACCAGTGGGCCGGAAAGGCGATTGTGCGGGGGAGGGCCTGGGGACAGGGGGATTCCGATTCGGCGGGAAACCGGCGTTACGGGACCTTGCCCGACTTGAGGGTTTCGACCGTGAAGAGACGGTCGGAGAGGTCGGTGTTGACGGCGATGTCGCGGAAGTCGACGATGATTTTGCCCGCCGCGGCCGCGGGCTGGATCTCGGTGCGCTTCCACACCCAGGCCCGATCGATGTGCTCCCACGCGATCCGTTGGGTTCGCGCCAGGCGCCCGGCGGCGTCGCGGTACTCGATCTTCCCGATCGTCCAGTCGGCCGACGAGATCCAGAACCGATGCAGGGGCAGGAGGTCGTCGCTCGCGGTGGATCGGTCCTCGAGGATCAGATACTCGACCCCGTCGAGGACTTCACGCCCCACCAGTTTCCCGTTCACGCCGGTCAGACGCGTGCCGAGCTGTTCGAACCCCAGACTCAGATCGGAGTCCCGATCGTGACCGTGTTCGTGCTCGGCGTGTCCCGAGATCGCCAGGCGCCGGACTTGCCGCAGGTCGGGCAGGTACAGCCACGCCTGGGAGTCGTTGGCGCGTTCCATCTGCCAGAGGAGGAAGGCCTCGCCCCGCTTGTCGAGCGGCGAGAGGGTGATCACCAGCGTCTTGCCGAGCAGGCCCTTGTCGCCCCGGATGTTTTTCCAGTAGAGTCGGTGCGTGCTGACCCGTTCGACTCCCCGGGCGTCGACCCGGCGGATCACCACCTCCGCGGTCTCGTTGCGAATCGCGTTGTCCTGCGCCATGACGTGGTGGACGATCTCTTCGACGAACACGTCGGCGGCTCCCGCGGAGGAGGACGCAACGGCAAGAACGAGGGCTGTCGTCAAGATCGTGAATCGCGCGGGGTTGGGCATGGTGTTGGTGTTGCATTCTACGCGATCGATCACTCACACTCAATGCCTGAGGAGGTGTTTCTCGTATGCCGATACCCACTGAACCGATTGGCAGCATTCCCAGACCGCCGGCGCTTCTCGAAGGGCTCCAGGCGTTTGCACACGGTCACATCACGCAGAAGCAGCTCGATGCGCTCTACGACGCGGCGATCCGCGACACGATTGAACGCTTCGAGGCCACGGGGTCGCCGGTCATCACGGACGGGGAGCAGACCAAGCCGAGCTTTGCCACCTATCCCATCTCGGGCCTTCGGACCCTCGCGCCCGACGGCGTGACCATTCCCTTCGCCGACGGTCATACGCGCCGGCTGCCTCGGCTGACGGCAGGTCCGTTTCGCTACATGACCTGCGCCGATGACTACGTGCAGGCGGCGAAGCGGTATGCTCATGTGCCCGTCAAGCAGGCGGTCATTTCGGCATCGGCCTTGAGCCTGCTTTACCCGCAAGACGGCATCACGAGCTATTCGCGAGAGGCGTTCGTCGAAGACCTCCTCCGCGAGCATGACGCCGACATCCGCCGCTGCCTCGAGCGCGGAGCGCATACCGTGCAGATCGACTTCACCGAGGGACGGCTTGCGGTGAAACTCGATCCGACCAAGCAACTCCTGAAAAGTTTCATCGACCTGAACAATCGGGTGCTGGATCGCTTCTCGGCGGAGGAGAGACAGCGGATCGGGGTGCACACCTGCCCCGGCGGCGACCGGGATTCGACGCACAGCGCGGATGTCGACTACGCCGAGCTTCTGCCGCACGTGTTCGAACTCAAGGTCGGGAATTTCTACATCCAGTTGGCCAGCGAGCGCGACCGGGCGAGGGTTCTGCGAATCATCAAAGAGCTGGCAACCGCCAACCAACGGATTTTCGTCGGCGTGATCGACCCGATCAACCCCAGAGTGGAAACACCCGAAGAAGTCCGGGACCGGGTGCTTGAAGCCGCCGACTACCTTCCGCTGAGTCAACTGGGAACGACGGACGACTGCGGGTTCTCGCCCTTCGGGGACGACACGTCGACGAGCCGGGACACGGCGTTCGCAAAGATCCGCGCCCGCGTGGCCGGTACGGCGCTGGCGGCCAAAATCCTCGGCGTCTGAGACGCCTGCCGCGCTGGGAGCGGGCGGGTGTCAGAGGGGGAGGATAGGGGGCGCCGCGGGGTTTTTTCTTTCCTCCACGACGGTCCGGCGGTTTACCGAGACGGCGACGCGCGCTGAGCGCGAGAGAACAATCGCCCCACAATGACGGCAAACAGCGCCATCAAGAGCGCGTACAGACCGGTCAGCACCCAGGAAAGCGTCAACTCGTTGAGCCCGCTTGCCACACCGATCAACACCGCAAACAACATGGCGGCGCTCATGAGCGAGGCTCCACTCGCGTCCTTGCGATCCAGACGCACCCGAAATCGCACCAGCGAGACGGCCGCCATCAAGGCGAACGCGCGGACGATGCTGTTGTTGATCACGAGCATCAGGCTCGTCAGCCCGACGCATAACAACAGCAGGGTTGCGCTGCCGACAAACTGTTGCAGCCGGTACTCGATCGCCGACTCATCAACGCCATCCGGTTTCTTCCCGAACGGGAGGCGGCTGACCCGCGCGACCAGATAAGTCGTCACCGCCAGCACGGCGCCTACGGCAATCGAGTTCCCAAGCAGCGTGACGATCGTATCTAAGGCATGAGGTGCCACCTGCGCGGCATCGGTGAACAGTCCGGCTAAGGCATTATTCACGAGCGACCTCCCCGAGAACGCGACGAAGGGATTGTGTTTGACTCCAGCAGTATTTCGAGAAACTGCGTTCCACGAGTTGGTTGTCCTCCATGTATTGGATCAGCCAGTCGGGCAGACACTCCCGATGTTTCACCTCGACGATCGAGCCCGAAATCCGGCGGTAGTCCTGCTCCATCTTCTCCACATACACCCAGCTTTGCTCTTGCGACATTAATTCCGCAAGCGTGGGCGGCGGCGCGACAAGCGCCTCCCAGGCCAGATTCGTGTCGACCGTCACGCGCATCGTGCCGTCTTCGTACGCCGTGCGGCGATAGCTCACGGTCACCATCGGACGCAGCCGGTGGTGCGACATGAGGCCGTTGAGCAGTTCGATGCGTTGCGCCAGGCGTTCCTTCCCGATCGAGCGATTCAACGCCTCTTCGTCGGGCGTCAGCGTCACGGCGTCGCCTTGGAGCAGAGTACGAAGTCCGTTCGATGAAAGCTGAAATCGCTCCTTCTTCGATACCCCATTCTCCGACCGCTTGATCTCGGCGAATGAGACGCAGGGATTTTGCCAGACGCCGTTCGGCGCATATTGCCGGATCCTCACTTTGAAACGGACGGGGCGTTGGTTGATGTAATCGGAAAACGACAGGAGCGTCGGAGAGTCGAAGTACGTCGTGTGAACAAGGGTAAATGCCGTATCCGCGTCGGGATAGGCTGGCTTCAGCCGCGCGCGCACAAGCGCATCGAACCCAGCCATTGTAGCCGACGGAATGAAATATTTTCGCTCAGTACGTTCGAACGTATGTTGCATAGACCGCCAAGCATCCAGTCGGCTGCGTTCTCTGACGAATCAACCGGTTGCCACCATCGGATCGGGAGGCACGGGCTTTGTATCCTTTGACAATGACAACAAAAATAACACAACGAAGCCGGTATTGCCAAGAGGCAGGGTCGACAGGAAATCGGGAGGGGTTTATTTTCGTCTTAACTGGGCCTCAACGCGCCGGTTGAGGAGGGGTGCGGCATGCCGTGCCCCTACGGCTCGGCTGCGATTGGGGGATTGATGCGGATCGTCGCCTTCGCGCGGAGCGCGGCCACGAACTGCCGTTGCTTCTCGTCGCCGCGCTCCTGGGTGAGCCGTTTGGTGATCGCTTCGCGCGCCTCCTCTAGCGTGAGCGCGGCGTACTCGTCGCGGTGGGACTCGTGGTAGGCGGCGACGTCCTCGGGGGAAATCAGGACGAAGAAATAGATCCGCTGGTCGAGAAACTCCGCGATGCGCAGGTCTTCCACGATCCACGCCCGGAGATCGGCGCGATCCCAGCCGAGCCGCTCCAGCGCCTGATCCACCTCCCGCGCCCCGCCCAGCCGCTGCTCCGCGGCCGCCACCCGGCGCGCGACGGCGGCCTCATCGGGGGCGCCGACGGCGAATCGATCCGCTTCGTCGAGAAGCAACTCCCGCTCCACCAGCGTCTGGACCG
>MHEO01000041.1:6286-8460 GCA_001803875.1 Nitrospirae bacterium RIFCSPHIGHO2_01_FULL_66_17
GATGAGTCCCCCTCCGGCGCGAAGAACGTCTGGTACGCGGTGAGGTCGCTCGCGGTGACGAGGTGTCCGTTCGCCACCGCGACGATGCGCTCTACCAGGATCGCCGACGCCGGGAGCGCGAACGTGCCGATCGCGCACAGCCCGAGCGCAGACGCGAAGAGGGTGGGGCGGAGGAATGCCCGCGGCGTGGGCGCTGGGTCATCGGGATCGGTCCGGACGACATGGGTGCCCGTCAACAGATCGTGGAGCGCGCGCTTTCCCGGCGGGACGGCGGCCATGAGGAATCCCAGCCCCAGGGGGAGCAGCGAGAGCAGGTAGCCGAGGGGGCGGAGCGCGGCCTGGCTCCATGTCGGATCGGCGTCGTCCGCGCCGACGACTCGAATGCCCATCAACATCTTGCCCAGTGTCCGGCCGCCGGCGTGGGTGAAGTAGGCGACGTACACGCCGGAGAGAACCAGCCAGAGCGCCAGACAGGGGACCAGGAGCGCGGCGACCAGATCCACCGAGGGGAAGGGCGCCCCGGCCGCGAGTAACCCCAGGCGAGTTCCGATGTAGCCGATCCCCAGAAACGCGAGATAGAGCAGAAGGACCACGCAGAGATCGACGATCGCCGCGACCGCCCGTCGCCAGAAGCCGGCCCGCGCCAGGGGTGTGGAAGAAGAATAGTTAATGAGTTTCTCCATGCGGGTGGCGAAGCAACCCGGCCCGCGCCAGAGGCGCGGTTGGATGATCGTTAGTTCTCATGGGCCATTAGCTTACCCGTGCAGGATCAAATCCCCCCCATCCCCCCTTTTACAAAGGGGGGCCAAAGTTACCAAGGAGGGCCAAAGGGGACAATGAAATCCAACACCCCTGAATTTCCCACCCCCCCTGGGAAAAGGGGGGCGAGGGGGGATTTTCTCAATGGGCCGTTCTTCCATGTCGGGTTAATCGGCGTCTCCGCGCGGCCGGCGACCGAGGTCGCCCCACGCGTATTGGAGGAGGGCCAGCGCGACCGGCCCCGCCGTCTCGGCGCGGAGGATGGCGTCTCCCAGTGAGACCGTGGCGAAGCCGGCCGATCGGGCGAGATACGCCTCCTCGGAGTCGAACCCGCCCTCCGGTCCGACGAGCAGCGTGGCGCGCGGCGGCGGAGGCCCGGCGTCCACTGCGTCGCGCAGTCCCCGGCCGCGCTCGTCTTCCCACAGCATCAGACGGACCTCCCCGGCGGCCGAAGGCTCGGCGAGGAACGCCTCCAGCGTCCGCGGTTCTTCCACGTCGGGGATTCGGGTTTGTTCCGATTGTTGCGCGGCCTCCAGGACGATCGCGCGCCACCGCGCGAGTTGCCGGTCCTCGCGCTCGCGCCGGGGGCGCACCACCGTCCGCCTCGTGATGAGCGGGACGAGGCGTTGAGCCCCGAGTTCGGCGGCCTTCTGGAGCACGGTGTCCATGTTCGATCCTTTGAGGACGGCCTGGGCCAGGGTCAGACGGACCGCGGGGGGAGGAGGGGAGCCGAGGCGCCGTCGGACCACCGCGCGGATCGACGCGGACCCGACGTCGGTCACCTCCACGCGGTACCGGGCGCCGTGCTCGTCCGCGACGGTCAGGCAATCCCCGACGCGATGGCGCAGCGAGCCGCCGATGTGCCGGGCTAGGTCGCCGGTCAGCGTGACGACGTCGCCCCGCATCGCGTCCGGGGCGAGGAAGAAGACGGGCATCGGGCTACTCGAAAAGGTGTTTGACCTTTTCGAAGATTCCCGCGGGCTCGCCGTCCACCTCATCGCCGTCCAATCGGGCGTACTCCTCCAAGAGTTCCTTTTGCCGGTCGCTCAGCTTCGTCGGCACCACGAGCCTCGTACGGACCAGGAGATCGCCTCGACCGCCGCTCTGCATGTCGGGGAGGCCGTGCCCGCGGAACTTGAACACCTTGCCGTGCGGGGTTCCCGGGTGAATTTTGAGCGTGACGGGTTTCCCGTCCAACGTGTTGGACTCGAGGGTGCCGCCCAGCGCTGCCTTGGCGAAGCTGATCGGCGCCTCGCACACCAGGGTCGACCCGTCGCGCGTGAAGACCGGGTGGGGTTTGACGGCGATCACCACGTACAGGTCGCCGGGCGGGCCTCCCCCTTCCCCCGGCTCGCCCTTGCCGGCGAGGCGGAGGTTGGTGCCGTCCTCCACCCCCGCGGGGATCCACAGCGAGA
>MHEO01000041.1:8469-13916 GCA_001803875.1 Nitrospirae bacterium RIFCSPHIGHO2_01_FULL_66_17
GCAGGTCGGGCACACCTCGGTGACGATCCGGCCCTGGCCGCGGCACTCGTGGCAGGTCCGGCTGATCGCAAAGAATCCCTGTTGAAAGCGAACCTGGCCGGCGCCCTTGCAGGTGTGACAGGTCTTGATCGCGGTTCCTTCCTTGGCCCCGGTTCCGCGGCACGCGGCGCACTCCTCCCAGTGGGGGACCTTGATCTTGGCGTCCTTGCCGGTGAGGACCTCGTCAAGGGAGATGGTGAGCGTGTATTTGAGATCGGAGCCGGCCGTGCCGCGGCGGCGCCGTCCCCGGCCGGCGGACGCGCCGAAGAAGTCCTCGAAGATGTCGCCGAAGATGTCCCCGACGTTACCCGCGTCGAACCCGCCGAAGCCGGCGCCCGCGCCGGAGAAGGCGTCGTGCCCGAAGCGGTCGTACGCCCGGCGCTTCTCCGTGTCGCTGAGCACGCTGTAGGCCTCGTTGATTTCCTTAAAGTGGGCCTCGGCGGCCTTGTCACCAGGATTCTTGTCGGGATGGTGCTTGAGGGCGAGCTTCCGAAAGGCCTTTTTGAGTTCCTCCTCGCTCGCCGTGCGGGGGACCCCCAGGAGTTCGTAGTAGTCGCGCGGCGGTGCCATTCAGGTTATTTCTTGTCCTTGTCGACTTCTTCGTACTCGGCGTCGACGACGTGTTCGTTCTTGGGTGGTTGAGCCCCGCCGTCGCCCGTCTCCGGGCCTGGTCCGGCCTGAGCGCCGGCGGCCGCGGTCTTCTTGTACATCTCCTCGGCCAGCTTGTGCGCGGCGGTGGACAGCGCGGCGACCGCGGCTCGAATGGCCTCGGGGTCGTTCGATTCGAGCGCTTTTTTCGTCTCGGCGATTTTCTCGGTGATCGCGGTTCGCTCGCCCTCAGAGAGTTTGTCCCCGAATTCCTGGAGCGATTTTTCCACCCCGTAGATCGCGCTGTCGGCCTCGTTGCGCGCCTCAATGACCTGCTTGCGCCGTTTGTCCTCCTCCGAGTGCTCCTGAGCTTCTTTCACCATCTTGTCGATCTCGTCCTTCGAGAGGCCGGACGAGGCGGTGATCTTGATCGATTGCTCCTTGTTCGTGCCGAGGTCCTTCGCCGCGACGTGCACGATGCCGTTCGCGTCGATGTCGAACGACACCTCGACTTGCGGCACGCCGCGCGGCGCGAGGGGGATGCCGACCAGATCGAATTGTCCGAGCACCTTGTTGTCGCCAAACATTTCGCGCTCGCCCTGCCCCACGCGGATCGTCACCGCGGTCTGGTTGTCGGCGGCGGTCGAAAAGGTCTGGCTCTTCTTGGTGGGGATCGTGGTGTTGCGCTCGATCAGCCTGGTGAACACCCCGCCGAGGGTTTCGATGCCGAGCGAGAGCGGGGTCACGTCGAGCAGGAGCACGTCCTTGACCTCGCCCTTGAGGACGGCGCCCTGGATCGCCGCGCCGATCGCGACCACTTCATCCGGGTTGACGCCCTTGTGGGGTTCCTTGCCGAAGAACTCGCGGACGACCTGCTGGACCTTCGGCATGCGGATCATGCCGCCCACCAGCACGATCTCGTCGATCTGCTGCGCGGTCAGCCCCGCGTCGGCCAGGGCGCGCCGACACGGGCCGATCGTCCGCTGGATGAGATCGTCCACCAACTGCTCCAGCTTGGCGCGGGTGAGCTTCATCACGAGGTGCTTGGGGCCGCTGGCGTCCGCGGTGATGAACGGCAGGTTGATTTCGGTTTCCTGCGACGAGGACAACTCGATCTTCGCCTTCTCGGCGGCTTCCTTGAGGCGCTGCAGCGCCATCTTGTCCTTGCGGAGGTCGATGCCCTGGTCGCGCTTGAACTCCTCGATCATCCAGTCCATGACCTTGAGGTCGAAGTCGTCGCCGCCCAGGTAGGTGTCCCCGTTGGTGGACTTCACCTCGAACACGCCGTCGCCGATCTCGAGGACCGAGACGTCGAACGTGCCGCCGCCGAGGTCGTACACCGCGATGCGCTCGTCCTTCTTCTTATCCAGGCCGTAGGCGAGCGACGCCGCGGTCGGCTCGTTGATGATCCGCAGCACCTTGAGGCCCGCCACCTCGCCCGCGTCCTTGGTCGCCTGGCGCTGGCTGTCGTCGAAATACGCGGGGACCGTGATGACCGCTTCGGTCACGGGTTCGCCCAGGTAGTCCTCGGCGGTCTTCTTCATTTTCTGCAGGATCATGGCCGAGACTTCCGGCGGGCTGTACGCTTTGCCTCGGATCTCCACGTGGGCGTCGCCGTTCTTCGCCTCTACCACCTTGTAGGGGAGGCGTTTCATCGCCTCGCGCACCTGCGCGGACGAACACTTCCGACCCATCAGCCGTTTGATCGAGTAGATCGTGTTTTCATGGTTCGTGATCGCCTGGCGCTTGGCGATCTGGCCGACGAGCCGTTCGCCCTTGTCCGTGATCGCGACGATCGACGGGGTGATGCGGCTTCCTTCCGCGTTGGCGATGACGACCGGGTCCCCGCCCGACACGAAGGCGACGCACGAGTTCGTCGTGCCGAGATCGATACCAATCACTTTACCCATGGAGTCTCCTTTCAGAACCGGCCTGACCGAGCGTTCGCGCTCGGCGATGCGTTGTCCGTCTCATGATGTCCGATCAATGTCCGAAGTTCTACCACGCCCCGGCGGACCGGCGCAAGCGGATCGGTTACGCGCCGTCTCCCTGGGACGGCGCTGACTTTCGGGCCACCGTCACCAGCGCCGGCCGCAGAATCCGGCCGTGCAGGAGATACCCGCGCTGCGCTTCCTCGACCACCGTGTCGGACTCGTGCTCGCCGGAGTCGACTTGGGCGAGCGCCTGGTGCAGCGCGGGGTCGAACGGTTGACCGACCGCGACGATCGGCTTGGCGCCCGACTTGTGCAACGCGTCCTGGAACTGCCGCGCGATCAGGTCGAGGCCGTCGACGACCGCGGCGTCGGCGTTGACGCTCCGCGCGTGCGCGATCGCGCGCTCCAGATTGTCGGCCACCGGCAGCAGCTCCCGCAGCACCTTCTCCGCTGCGTACTTGGCGTAATCGAGCTGGTCCCGCTGCGCCAGCTTCTTGTGGTTTTCAAACTCGGCGTAGAGCCGGAGGTAACGGTCCTTGGCCTCGGCGCACTCGCGCTCCTTCGCCTCGAGCAGAGACGCGAGGTCGTGCGTCTCGACCGTTTGATTGTCCTTCTTCCCGTCCGGTTCCTGGCCCATGTCCATCCTTAGCCGGCCGCGCGGTCCGTCCTGGCCGGGTGCGTGAGAAACTCCCCGAGCAGTCGGGCGACCTGATCGACGAGCGGGATCACGCGGTCGTACTCCATCCTCGTCGGCCCGAGCACACCGAGCGTGCCGTAGCTGTGCTCGCCGCAGCGGTAATTCGCGAGGACCAGGCTCAGATTGTTCACCCCGAGCGCGGCGTTCTCCGACCCGATGAAGACCCGCACGCCGTCGCCGTCGAGCGACTTCTCGATCAGGGTCATCATCATATATTTTTCCTCGAACGTCTTGAAAAGCGCCTTCATTTTCTCGGCTTCGGCGAATTCCGGAAAGTCCAGGATGTTCGTCTTGCCTTCGACGTAGAGGTCGCCGGGAGGCTGGGTCGGCGAGCCCTGGGCGGCGTCGAGGATCTGTTGCATGAGCTGATCGTATCGGTGCTTGTGTTCCCGCATCTCTTCGACCAGCGTCGCGCGGATCGCGTGCAGGTCCTGACCGCGGAAGCGCGAGTTCAGTTCCTCGGCGATCTGCCGGAGTTGATTGGCCGATGGCGCGTCGTCCATTTCGATCCGCCGGTGCTGGATGAAGCCGTCCTCCGAGACAAAGATCGCCAGCAACTGCCGCTCGCCCAGCCGGACGAATTCCACACGCTTGAAGCGCTGGCTGGAAAACCTCGGCGTGACCACCACGCCGGCGTAGTGCGACAGCAGCGACAGTAGCCGGGAGGCTTCCTGCAGCGTGTCCGTCACGTCCTCCGATGGCGTAAAGCGAAGCGCGAGCAAGCCATCCCCCTCCCCGGCGGAGAGCGTGGGGCCAAGGAGATGGTCGACGTAAAACCGATAGGCTTTTTCGGTCGGGACGCGGCCGGCCGAGGCGTGGGGCTGCTCCAGATACCCCAGCTCCTCCAGGTCGGCCATCACGTTGCGGATCGTCGCCGGGCTGAGTCCCAGTTCCGAGATCTTGGTGAGCGTGCGCGAGCCGACCGGCGTGGCAGTTTTGATGTAACACAGAATCGTCGCACGCAGGATGTCTTGATCTCGCCCTGTGATCTCCATAGAATCAGCCGCCTACCTGTGTTTTTCCCATCGCCACGTGTTTAGCACTCGACGTAACTGAGTGCTAACAACATTAGCAAGATGGCCGGGATTTTGTCAAGATTTTTCTACGGTTTTCGGGTCGAGCGGCGGCGCTTCAGAGGAGTTTTTCCTAATTTCTTCGCTGGTTCTGTGGTTCGAGCACGAGAAGCGCTGGCGGCGCCCCGCTCGGCGAGGAGAGCGAGGCCTTCGAGCGTCAGGTGGGGTCTGACGGCGTCGATGCACCGCGCAGCGGGGGCGATCAAGGGGGCGAGGCCGCCGGTGGCGACGACCTTGCCTGACGTTCCGAGTTCGCGCTGCATCAACGTGACGATGCCGTCCACCATGCAGGCGTGGCCCTGGATCATCCCGGTCTGCATGCTGCTGGCGGTGTCTCGTCCGATGATGCCCCGCGGGCGGACCCATTCGACCTTCGAGAGCTTGGCCGCCCTGTTGGTCAACGCGTCCGCCGAGATGCCGGCTCCCGGCGCGATCACGCCGCCCAGGTACGCGCCGTCTGCCGAGACGGCGCAAAACGTCGTCGCGGTTCCGAAATCGACGATGATCAACGGCCCGCCATACGCCTCGTAAGCCGCCGCCGCGTTGACGAGGCGGTCGGCCCCGATCTCCTCCGGCTTGGGGTAGCGAATGGAGAGCCCCAGCGGGGAGCGATGCGTGACGATCTGCGGGGTGATGCCGAAGTACTTCTTGAGGAGATCGACGAACAGGGGGGTGAGGTTGGGCACCACGCTGGAGATGATGGCGGTCGTGGGGCGGGCCGAGTCGACGCCGCGAATCAGCTCGCGGACCGTGAGGCCGTACTCGTCGGTCGTCCGGTTCACGTGCGTGGCCAACCGCCACTCGTGTTTCAGAACGCGGCCCAGAAACAGGCCGATCACGATGTTGGTGTTGCCGATGTCGACCGCGATGAGCATGTGTCGTCTCCGGGACGCGGTTCTCTAGGAGCCTGTCCAGGAACGGCCATCTGCGGCGTTGCCGCTGCGCATCCGGTCCTCACGCACACAACAGTGCGCTCCGGTCCGGTGCTCGCGGCGCCTTGCATCTGGCCATCCCTGAACAGGCTCCAATACCTCATTACTCGGACGCACTGCTAGGAGCCTGTTCAGGAGCGGCCAGATGCAAGGCGGAAGGAGGTCTTGCGCGCGGAGCGTACTG
>MHEO01000042.1 GCA_001803875.1 Nitrospirae bacterium RIFCSPHIGHO2_01_FULL_66_17
GTCGTGTCCTTGCGCGCCTCCACGATCTCGTCGAGGTAGCAGATCGCGCCGTGCCGGACCGCGAGCGACAGCGGGGTCGTGTCCTTGCGCGCCTCCACGATCTCGTCGAGGTAGCAGATCGCGCCGTGCCGGACCGCGAGCGACAGCGGGCCGTCGACCCACACGGTCTGGTCACCGCTCAGCAGGTACCGGCCGACCAGGTCGGACGCGGTCAGGTCCTCGTGGCACGCCACCGTGATCAGGGGGCGCCGCAGGCGGTACGCCATGTGCTCGACGAACCGCGTCTTCCCGCAGCCGGTCGGGCCCTTGAGCATGACCGGCGTGCGCGAGCGCGCCGCCAGCTCGAAGAGCATGACCTCGTCCCCGACGGGGACGTAGAACGGCTCCTTCTGGATGCGGTAGCTGTCGAGCGTGGTTGCGCCGGTGGTCATGTCACGGTCTCAAGAATCGCCCCATTGTACCGAGTCAGTGGGCGGAACTCAACGCCGGGACGACCGGGCGTCGGGTGTTGTTGCCCCCCCTTTCGCAAAGGGGGATGGGGGGATTTTCCGGACAGCGGTTACACCAGATCCAGCGGGCTCTTCACGCCCAACCCACCCTGCTTGAGCACGTGGGTATAGATCATCGTCGTGCTGACGTCCTCGTGGCCAAGAAGTTCCTGGACCGTCCTGATATCCGAGCCGTTGGCGAGCAGGTGGGTTGCGAACGAATGCCGGAACGTGTGGCAGGTGGCCGGCTTCGTCAGCCCCGCCGCCCGCACCGCTCGTTTGACGGCGCGTTGGAGCATCGAAGGGTCGATATGGTGGCGCCGAATGACGCCCGACCGCGGATCGACCGAGCGCCTCGACGCGGGGAAGACGTACTGCCAGCCCCATTCCCGGTTCGCGTTGGGGTACTTGCGTTCGAGCGCGTTCGGGAGGTAGACGTCGCCGTGGCCGTCGGCGAGGTCCTGATCGTGGATGGCCCTCACCCGCTCCAGGTGCGTCTTGAGCGGCTCCGCAAGCGAGGCGGGCAGCATGGTGACCCGGTCCTTGTGACCCTTGCCGTCGCGCACGGTGATCTGGCGGTAGGCAAAGTCCACGTCCTTCACGCGAAACTGGCAGCACTCCATGAGCCGAAGGCCGGAGCCGTAGAGGATGCGGGCCATCAGACCGGGGACGCCGTCGATCCGGTCCAAGACCGATTTGACCTCGCCCACCGTGAGCACGACCGGCACGCGCGGGTTGCGCTTGGCCCACACGAGATTCTCGAATTGCCCCACCTCCCGTTTCAAGACCTGTTTATAGAGGAAGACGATGGCGTTGAGCGCCTGATTCTGCGTGGCCGCCGCGACCTTGCCCTCCACCGCCAGATGCGTCAAAAACGCCTCGACCTCCTGACGCCCCATGTCATCCGGATGTCGCTTGTTGTGGAAGAAAATAAACCGCCGCACCCACTGGACG
>MHEO01000043.1:0-1244 GCA_001803875.1 Nitrospirae bacterium RIFCSPHIGHO2_01_FULL_66_17
AGTTCGAGAGCACGTTTCTGCTCGAGCATCCCTGGAGGCTCAGCGAACAGGACGCGTCGCTCTCGGGAAGCTACAACCCCCTGGTTCGTCCCGCCGGGTTTACGGGTGTGGTGGACGTCGGCATCAAGGGAGATGTTGAGGCGAGCCCAACGGGCGAAGCCGGGAAGTCCGATTTCGTCGCGAGCCTCCACCAGCAAGTCTTTGAGCTTGGCGTCCCCTCGGATTGGAGCGTCGAGGAACTCATCGCCTGGTTGGACCAGAAGATTCCTCATCAGGACATCCCGGCCGCGGAATCGGGCGAGTTCCTGCGAAAAGTGATTCGAGGTCTCATGGCTCAGTTCGGCGTCACCGACATCGGCACGTTGGCGCTGGATCGCTTCCGGCTTAGAGACACGATCGAAACCCGTATTCAACAACACCGCGACGCGGAACGGAAACGCGCGTTTCAAATGTACTTACTGCCTGACTCCGGGCTGACGGTCAGCGATGATCGCGCCATTAACTTCAAAACGATGAGCTATGAACCGAGCTGGCGGTATGAAGGGAGCTTCCAGTTCAAGAAACACTACTTTGGGCCGAAGCCCGGCGAACTGCGCGAATCCACGCTGAATGGAGCATTGACCGAGGAGTTCCAGTGCGCGCAGTTCATCGACGGGTTGCCGGACGTGAGGTTCTGGGTGCGGAATCTCGCGCGTAAGGCCACGTCGTTTCGGTTGCAAACATCGAAGGATTGGTTCTACCCCGACTTCCTCTGCCAACTCACCGACGGGCGCGTGCTCGCGGTGGAATACAAAGGCAAGCATCTCTACGATGGGATCGACTCGGAAGAAAAGCGCGCGGTCGGCGCCGTGTGGGCGTCGCGGAGCGGGGGGCGCTGTCTGTTCGTCATGCCGACCGAAGGCGACTTCTCAAGCCTGACGAAGGCGGTGGCATGGAAAAAGGGACAGTGGTCATGAGGCGTGCCGCCACACCCGGAGACGATGAAAATGGTGGCCTCGGTGGGGTATGCTGGCCCGAATGCGATCACGGGGTCAAATCTTTAAGCTTTAGGTTTGATAGCCTTTTTTCAGAACGACTGCCGGTGAAGCGGTGTGAGCCGCGGGACGGGTTTGGTTTAACGCAGCCGACGCAGCATGGTCTCGAGCTCCTTGCGGTTGACCACGGCTACGACCTCGACGACCTTCTCTTTTAGGCGATACACCACCCGAAAATCACCCGACCGGAGTCTGAAGAGCACCGGGCGA
>MHEO01000043.1:1277-9481 GCA_001803875.1 Nitrospirae bacterium RIFCSPHIGHO2_01_FULL_66_17
AAAGCCGTGCAGGATCTTGATGTCGGATTTGCCCGTCGGCAGCGGCCCGGTTTCCAGGGACTTCATCTTCGCGAGAATCTGAAGGCGGATCGCAGGGGACAGCCCCAGCAGGTCTTTCTGCGCCCCTTTGAGGATCAGGACGCTAAACCTGGCGCCCACGCTCGCGCTCCGCAGCCCCGATCATCTCGTCCACGCTCACACCACCCGCCGATTCGAAGTCGGCGGCGCGGCGTTTGAGCCGGTTTCGCACCAGCTTGGCCAGCACATAGTCCTCCAGGTCGTCCTCGGTGAACGCCTGAATCAGCGCCGCCGGCTTCCCCTTGACGGTGATGATCAGGTCGTCTTTCCGGGCTTGCTTTAAGACCTGCGCCGTGTTGATGTTCAGCTCGCGCGAATTGATCATTTTCATGGTGTGACTCCTGTAGAGCGTTTGCACTACAATACGCCCCGCCCGCCGGCACTGTCAAGGGGGGAATTGGTGGCAGAGAACGGTCGCCGCCCCTCACGCCGCTTTCGGTATACTCCGTTTGCTCTGAAGCCACTTCATGAGCGGCTCCCACTGCTCGATGTCGGGAGTCATGGCGGCGGGGGCGAGTTCGAAGAGGCCGAGGCCGCGCTCGGCGGCCACGATGTAGTGCTGGCTGTCGCGCAGGGTCGCGACGAACGGCAGGTCGATGCCGCGGAGGAAGTCGTCCAGCGTGTCGGCGATGCACGTGATATCGCGCACGCGGTTGGCGAGCACGGCCACCTTGGTCGCCAGCCCAGACGTGCGACGGACGCGCAGGACGTGCTCGATGAACTCCGCCGCGGCGCGGATGTCGAGCGGCGAAGGCAGCACGGGGATGAGAATCGTCTGGGCGAGGCGCGCCAGGCGGGCCACCTGCCGCTCGTCCACGCCGGCGGGCGCGTCCATGATCACGGTGTCGGCCTGTCGGGGAATCCGGAGCGGATCCTTCCAGGCCGCGAGCCCGCGGATCCGCGGACGGTCCTCGGGGCGCACCGACAGCCAGGCGAGGCTTGAGGCCTGCGGATCAAAGTCGGCGAGGACCACGTCGGCGCCGTGGACGGCGTAATAGCTCGCCAGGTTGGTCGCCACCGTGGTCTTGCCGCTGCCGCCCTTGCTATTGACCACCAAGATCGATCGGACATCCGAGGTCAGCGGTTTCGTCGCCGTTTTGAGAAAGTCCAGCAGGCTCATCGTGCGTCCCTCCCCAGGCTGTTCGCGCAGCGGGTAAGTCTGCCCGCCGAGGTCCGGTCCGTCAACCGGGCGCTCAGTGGCGCTTCTGAAGGAGCAGCGCCACGCCGATCGTCAGGAAGATGCCGTTCGCGGCCCACGCCGCCACCCAGGCGGGGAGGACGCCGCCGCGGCCGAGCGAGATGGCGAGCGAGTGGATGATCCAATACGCGAGGCCGAGCACGAGGCTCATCCCGACCGCCATGCCCCACCCGCCCCGCCGGGCCTCGCCGAGCCCGAACGGGATGCCCAGCAGCGCCATGACGACGATGACGAACGGCACCGAGGCGCGCGCCGCCAGGTCGACCGCGTAGCGGCCCGGGTCGATGCCGGAGTTCGCGAGGCCGTTGACGTACTCCAGGAGTTGGGGGTACTGCAGGTGTTCTTCCTTGATCTCCAGTTGCAGAAAGTCCTCGGGCGTCTTGAGGAAGTCGAGGGGCCGGTCGGCAAACCGTTCCACGTCGATCGTCCCGTCGGCCCGAAACAGGCGATGAATCCCGGTCGGCGCCACCCAGCCGCCGCCCCGGTACCGCACCTCCGGCGCGTCGATTTCTTCGGCCGGGGAGAAGCGGTCGCCCACCTGGTAGAGCCTCACCCCGTAGAGGGTTTTCGACTCGGGATCGGTCATGCGGACGTTGAGGAAGGTGCGGCGCTCCAGACGCAGCCAGACCCGCGCGCGTTGCAGGGTGGCCGTGGCGGGACGGCCCTCGATCCGGGTGGTTTTGACCTCCTGGGCGCGCGCCGTGGCGGCGGGGATCCAGGACCAGTTGGCGGCGAAGGCCGCGGCGCCGAGGCCGAGAGAGACGAGGACGACCGGCCACGCGATGCGGAACAGGCCGACCCCGCACGCGCGCAGGGCGGTGATCTCGTGCTGGCGGGACAGCGTCGTCATCGCGAGCACGCTCGCCATCAGCGCGGCCAGCGGCGCCATCTCGTAGAGGGCGCGCGGGATCTTCAGCGCGAAGTACGCGAGCAACGCGGCGACGTCGGCGTCGTAGCGGGCGAATTTCCCGATCTTCGCGAACACCTCGCTCACGACATAGATCAGCACCAGGGCGCCGAGCGAGAGCCAGAAGACCCGCAGGTACTCGCGCGCGATGTATTTGGTGAGGAGCGGCACGGGTCAGGAGGGCCAGGGCCTCATCGACGCCCGAACCGGGGCCGCCCGCGGTCCATCATCACCACGAGGCCGACCGTCACCGCCGCGAGCACCGCGTTGGGCAACCAGGCGGCGAGCGGAGGCGGCAGCCAGGCGCGGGCCGCGATCGCATCGGCCGCGATCAGCAGGAGGTAGTACGCGCCCACGGCGAGGATCCCGAAGCCGAACCCGCCCATGCGGCCGGCCCGGCGCGTGGAGATCCCCAGCGGCACGCCCAGCACGCCCAGCCAGAACGTGGCGAGGGGAAACGCGCGATCCTTGTACGCCGCGAACAGATCGCCCGCCGTCTTGGGATCGACGCGCCCCGTCTCGCGGGTCTCCGCGGCGGCCTTCGTCCGGAGTTCGGACAGGGAGAGCCGATCTCCGGGCGTCGCGCCCACCGCGCGCCACCGCTCCTCGTCAAGCCGCAGCTCGTAGGAGTCGAAGCGGATGACCTGGTACCGATCGTCGGCGGCGCCGGACTCCGACAGGGAGCGGTGCATGCTTCCGTGAAGGAGTCGCAGGCCCGGCGCGGCGCCGCCGTCTCCGCCGAGAAAGGCGCCCTCTTGCGCGAAGATGAGCACCGGCAGATCCGGATCGCGCTGATCCACGATCAGGACGCCCTCCAGTCGATTGCCGGAGGGGATGGCCTCGACGTAGAGGATCATGCGATCGAACAGCTCGTTGAACGTCCCTTCGGTCAGCGCCACCGTCGCCTGGTGGCGCAACAGGTCGACGGTGAGGCGGCGGAACGATTGCCCGGCCCACGGTTCGGCGACCAGCGACAGCAGATACCCGACGAGGCACAGGGACGCGGAGAAGACGGCCGCCGGCACCACAAGGCGGGCCGTCCGGACCCCGGACGCCTGGAACGCCGTGATTTCGCGGTCGCCGGCGAAGCGGTTGAACGACCCGATCGTGGCCATGATCACGGCGATCGGCAGGGTCACCACGAAAAACGCGGGGAGGAGGGCGGTGAAGATCCTGGCCAACACGCCGGCGTTGACGCCCCGGTTCACGAGGAGGTCGACGAGCTGGACCGCTTGCTGCGTCACGAGCAGGACCAGGAGGACGGCCAGGCTCAGGACGAAGGGGACGAGCAGTTCCTTGAACAGGTATCGGGTGATGATCGTCACGATGAAAGGACGCCACGCGGTCGGTCCACTATAGCGAAACGCCGTCCCGCTTGCAAACCGGCCGAAATTCTTGACACCACTTTGCCCTATGTTACAGTTTGGGGCACCGAAATCCCCGCTCCGCGCCGGAGGCTCCGTGGCATCAGATAAAAACTCGATCATCCTCAACGCCCAACGTTTGACCGCCAAAGGAGAGATCGACAAAGCCATCGAGGCGTGGAAATCCCTCATCGCCGAGACGCCCAACGACGGCAATACATACAACACGATCGGCGATCTGTACCTCAAAAAAAACGCCCAGCCCAAGGCGATCGAGGCCTTTCTCAAGGCCGGCGAAACGTTTCAGACCGCCGGCTTCGCGCTGAAAACCATCGCGGTCTATAAAAAGATCATCAAGCTCGACCCCGCGCGGATGGACGTGGTGTTGAAGCTGGCCGACGTCAACGCCGAGCGGGGGATCGTCGGCAACGCCGTCGAGGACTATCTCAAGGTCGCGCGCCACGAACTCAAGGAGGGGCGCGTCAAGGCCGCGATCGACGTGTATCGCAAAATCGCCGCGCTGGATCCCGCCAATCCCACCATCGGATTAAAGCTGGCGGAGCTCTGCCAGAAGGAAGGCATGGTTCCCGAGGCGCGGGAGGAATTGACCCGCGTGGCCGGCCACCTCGAAACCGCCGGGAAGACCGCCGAGCTGTCGCAGATCCGGGCCAAGCTCAAGGAACTCGGCGGGGAGGTCGTCCCGCCACCGAGCCCGGAGGAGAAGGCCGCCGCTCCGTCGCCCCCTCCTCAGGAGTTCGTTCTCGAACCCACATCGATTCCGGCCGAGCATACGGAGAGCCGGAGCGTCAATGAACAGACTGCGGCCGCGGAACCGGAACCGCCGCGGGAGGCTGCTCCGGTTGCTCCGGCCGCTCCGCCGTTGGAAGCGACGTTGGCGCCGGAGACGGCCAGGCCCGAGTCCGCCCGGATGAAGAGCGCGGCCGAGTTCGGCGAGACCACCCACGAGCGCATGAACGACGCCCTCACCGAAGCCGATGTGTACGTCAAGTATGGGATGGTCGACAAGGCGATCGCCCACGTTCAGGGCCTCGCGCAGCGGGATCCCGGCAACATCGCCGTGCTGATGAAGCTCAAGGAACTGCTGATTGCGCAGGGCAACGTGAAAGGCGCCGCCGCCGCGTGCGTGCGGGCCGCCGCGATCCACGAGCGCCTGGGGCAGGACGCGGAACGGGACGCGGCCCTCAGGGAAGCGAGGGAGCTCAACCCGGAATCCGCCGCCGCGGGGGGGCAGGCCGTCGCCAAGACCGTCGCGGCGGCCTCGACGATGTCTGAAGCGCCGGCCGCGTCGGCGCCGGCACCCGTTGACACCCTGGAACAGGACCTCGCCGAGGCGGACTTTTACTTTCAGCAAGGGTTTGACGACGAGGCGCAGAATCTGTTCTCGGCGATCCTGAAGAAGGCCCCAGCCCATCCGATCGCGACGCAGCGGCTCCGCGAAATTGCCGAGCGGGCGGGCAGCCGCCCGCCGTCCGAGGACGCCGACGCGACGGTCCAGCCGGTCGGCAAGCCGTTCGACGCGAATAGCCTCGGCTCCGACATCGCGGTCGGCCCGATCGAACCGGTCGCCAAGGCGCCGCAACGCAACGAGACGACCAGGGACGGGGAGGATTACATCGATCTGGCCGACGCGCTCCGGGAGGACATGGAACGCAGCCTTCCGCCGGCGGACGCGGCCGATCCGAGCGCGGACATCTCCGCCGAGCGCGAGTTGGAGAGCGTGTTCCGGAAATTCCAGAAAGGGGTGCAGGAACAGTATGGGAGGGAGGATTACGAGACCCACTACAACCTGGGCATCGCCTACCGCGAGATGGGGCTGCTCAACGAGGCGATCGGCGAATTCCGCCTGGTGCTGAAGTCCCCCGACCGCGTGATTCCCGCCATGAGCATGCTCGCCACCTGCTATCGCGAGAAAGGCCTGTTGCCGCGGGCCGAGGAGATCCTGCGGAAGGTGCTGGACGATCCCGCTCACACCGGCGCGGAGGGCATGGCGGGGCTGGCGTACGAGTTGGGCCAGATCCTCGAGGTCCAGGGGCGTCACGACGACGCGTTAGCCGAGTACTATCGCGCGAAGGAGTTGGAGCCAGGTTACAAAGAAGCGCAGCAGCGGATCGTTGACATCGAACGTCGCGCGGCGGCGGCCCAGCCTCAGAGGCCGCTTGTTTCCGTTCCGGCGTCGGTTTCCGTTCCGGAGTCCGTTTCCATTCCGCCGTCCGTCTCCGTTCCGCCCGCGCCGCCTGCGCCCCAACGACCCGCGCCGGTCGCGCCCACGCGACCGGAGAAGAAACAGGAGAAGAAAAAGGTCTCATACCTCTGATAAGGAGTCGCCGTGAGTTATCTGGAGCACTATCGCCTTCGTGAACAGCCCTTTTCGATCGCCGTGGATAACCGGTTCTACTACGACAGTCGGCAGCACGCGGATGCGCTCGTCCGGCTCATGTACGCCGCCTCCGAGCGCAAAGGCCTCGCAATTCTCGTCGGGGACGTGGGCGCCGGGAAGACGACGCTGGCGCGACGCCTGCTCGATCAATTGGACGACGCGCAGTACGAATCGGCGCTCCTCATCATCATCCATTCGGCCGTTACTTCGGAGTGGCTGCTCAAAAAAATCGCGACGCAGCTTGGCGTCCAGAAGCCCGCCGACGACACGCCGTCGGTGCTCACCCAACTCTCGCAGCGCCTGATCGAGATCCACGAACAGGGCAAGAAGGCGGTGGTCCTGATCGACGAGGCGCAGATGCTCAACGCCCGCGAGGTGATGGAAGAGTTCCGCGGGATACTCAACATGGAGATCGACGGTCAGAAACTCATCACGTTCGTGCTCTTTGGGCTGACCGCGCTGGATGCGGGCCTGGCCCTGGACGGTCCCCTGGCTCAGCGCGTCGCGATCCGCTGCCACCTGCAATCATTCACCGAAAACATCACCCAGGACTACATCCTCTTCCGGCTCAAGGTGGCGGGGGCCGAGCACAATCCCTTCACGCCCGGCGCGATCGCGGCCGTGCACCGATTCACGGAGGGAACACCGCGGCTCATCAACACGCTCTGCGACAACGCCCTGCTGGAGGGATTTTTGCAGAAGAAGGCGGAGATCGACGAAGCGCTGATCCAGGAGATCGCGCGCGATCTGAAGCTGTCGACGCGCCTCCCCGCCGCGGCCTAGGAGCCTGTCCATGAACGGCCATCTGCTGCGTTGTCGCTTCGGAATCCCTCCTCACGTACGGAACAGTACGCTCCGGGGGGATTCCTCGCTCCGCCTTGCATCTGACCATTCCTGAACAGGCTCCAACACCCCGATACCGGGACACATTCCTCGCCCGCGCCCGCCTTGCATTTTCGCCCTCCGTGCGATAACGTAACGCGCGTATTCCCGCGCCGCGGCGCGCCGCCCAACCTCTTTGTGACGGAGACGTCGTGACCAAACGGGTCTTTATCAAAACCTGGGGCTGTCAGATGAACGAGCACGACGCCGAACGTATGGCCGGGCTCGTCGCGCCGATGGGATACGCCCTCACCGCCGATCCCGAGAACGCCGACCTCATCCTGCTGAACACGTGCAGCATCCGCGACAAGGCCGAACAGAAGGTCTACAGCGACCTCGGGCGGCTCGACGCGTTGAAGGCCGCGCGGCCCGACCTGGTGATCGGCGTGGCGGGGTGCGTGGCGCAACAGGAAGGCCGCGCGATCCTGCGGCGGTCGCCGGCCGTCGATCTCGTGTTCGGGTCGAAGGGCATCGAGCGGCTTCCCGCGCTGCTGACGGAAGCGGTGACCACGCGGCGCAAGGTGGTGTACACCGACGATCCGATCGGGATCGCGCCCACGCTGCCCGCCGACCGGCGCGAGCGGGTGAGGGCGTGGGTGTCGATCATGGAGGGCTGCGAGAACGCGTGCAGCTTTTGCGTCGTGCCCGCGACCCGGGGCCGCGAGCGCAGCCGGCTCAGCGGCGAGATCCGCGACGAGGTTGCCGCCCTCTGCGCGGACGGCTGTCGCGAGGTGACGCTCCTGGGGCAGAACGTCAACTCCTACGGCCGCACCTCCTCCGAGGGCGTCGATTTTTCCGACCTG
Organism: Nitrospirae bacterium RIFCSPHIGHO2_01_FULL_66_17; assembly: GCA_001803875.1. Taxonomy (GTDB): domain Bacteria; phylum Nitrospirota; class Nitrospiria; order 2-01-FULL-66-17; family 2-01-FULL-66-17; genus 2-01-FULL-66-17. The sequence goes on from MHEO01000043.1 coordinate 8,908, forward strand.
CTCGACCTCATCCACCCCATCGACGGCCTCGCGCGCATCCGGTTCACGACCTCCCATCCGAACGCCGTGACCTTGAAGATGATCGAGACCCTGGCGCGGCTCCCGAAGATGTGCCGTCACGTGCACCTGCCGATGCAGTCGGGGTCCGACCGGACGCTGGCCCGCATGCGGCGCGACTACACGTTCCGCGACTATCTCGACCTGATCGCCGCGTTGCGGCTCCGGATGCCGGACGTGGCGCTGACCACCGACGTCATCGTCGGGTTTCCGGGAGAAACCGAGCCGGACTTTCAGGAGACGCTGGCCGCGCTCGATGCCGTGCAGTTCGACAACATCTACGCGTTCATATACTCCCGGCGGCCCAACACGGCGGCCCTCGCGCTCGACGAGCAGGTCGCCGAGGCCGACAAGGCCCGACGGCTGCAGGAGGCGCTGGCGGTCCAGCGGCCGATCACGCGCCGAAAGAACGAGTCGTTCGAGGGACGGGTCGAGGAGGTGCTGGTCGAGGGGCCCAGCAGAACGGATCGGACGAGGTTGATGGGGCGCACGTCGAGCCACCTCACCGTCAACTTCG
>MHEO01000043.1:9528-15283 GCA_001803875.1 Nitrospirae bacterium RIFCSPHIGHO2_01_FULL_66_17
CGCGTCAAGGCCAATTCCCTCGATGGAGGCTTGGCGGAGTGAAGTCGCCCGGCGCGCCGTCGGCGCCCTCCGCGCGCTCAGGCCTCTCGGCCATCGGGTCGGCATGGTGGTGGCTTGCGGCGGGTCTGTACGCGCTTGCGATCTTTCTTCTCGCCGGGCAGTCGTATCCCCTGGGCATCAAGCACATGCCGTTCCTGGTCGACAAGGCCATCCACGTTCTCGTGTATGGGGCGTTCTCCGCCGTCCTGTTCGCGGCTCTGCGCCACTCCAGGCCTCGGACCCCGTCACTGGTGCTCGCCAGCGTGGCGGCGGTGATCGCCGTCCTGTACGGCCTCAGCGACGAGTACCATCAATCGTTCATCCCGTTCCGGCGCACCGACGCATACGACCTGGCGGCGAACGCCGTCGGAGCCGTCGTGGCGCAGGGCCTCGTGCTGTGGTCGGGACGCGGGCAATAGCCGATCGATGGTGAGCGGACCGGAATGAGCGCGTCGCGCGGGAAGCAGCATTCGTCCGTAAAACGGCACCAACAAGCGGCCGTAAAACGGCACCAACAAGCGGCCGTCACGCTGGACCTGCACGCCGTCATCCTCGCGGGGGGAACCGGGACCCGCTTCTGGCCGCTCTCCCGGCGGCTGGCTCCCAAGCAACTCATCGCGCTCCTGAGCGACCGGACGATGCTGCAGGAAACGGTGCTCCGTATTGCCCCGGCGGTGCCGGCAGAGAGGCGCTGGGTCGTGACGGGCGGGGATCTCGCGGACGAGGTCGGCCGCCAACTGCGCGCGGTTGACGCGAACGCGACGGTGATCGTCGAGCCGGCCGGCCGGAACACGGCCCCGGCGATCGCGGTGGCGGCGCACCGCGTGATCGAGCGGGACCCCGACGCGGTCATGGCCGTCCTCCCGGCGGACCACGTCATCGCGAAGTCCGACGCGTTTCTCCGGTGTCTGGCGAGGGCCGAAGAGGTCGCGCGCGAGGGATTCCTCGTGACGATCGGGCTGGTGCCGCGGCGCGCCGAGACCGGCTACGGGTACATCCAGCGCGGCGAGCCTCTCCGGGTCGGTTCGCCGGCGAGCGGCGCGAAGCCGGACGCTGATGCGTCTAGCGTGACGCTCGATAGTTGCTTCGCGTTCAGTGTCGCGCGCTTCGTCGAGAAACCCGACCGGGCCGCCGCCGAGCGCTACGTCGCCGCGGGCGACTACTTCTGGAACGGCGGCATGTTCATCTGGCGGGCGGCGGCGATCCTCGATGAACTCCGCGCGCACGCCCCAGCCGTCGCGGAGGCCGCCGAGCGGATCGCGGAGGCGATGAAGGCCGGAGCCGACCGGAATCGGATCGCCGATCTCTACCGGACGATCGAGGCCGTGTCCATCGATTACGCCGTGATGGAGCGCACCCGTCGCGCCGCGGTGATTCCCGCCGAACTGGGGTGGAGCGACGTCGGGAGCTGGGCGGCGCTGGACGACGTGGCGGAGAAGGACGAACGCGGCAACGTGATCAGCGGCCGCGTGCTCGACTTCGGCAGCGAACGGTCGATCCTCTACGCGCAGGATCGGCTCGTGGCGACGATCGGCCTCAAGGACGTGATCGTGGTCGACACGCCGGACGCCACCCTGGTCTGCGACAAGGATCGGGCGCAGGACGTCCGCCGCGTGGTCGAAACCCTGGAGGCCCAACACGCGCAGGAGCACGTGACCCACAAGACGGTGCAGCGCCCGTGGGGCGCGTACACCGTCCTGGAGGAAGGGGAGGGCTACAAGATCAAGCGGATCGTCATCAACCCCTCGTCGCGCCTCAGCCTCCAGATGCACCGGCAACGGAGCGAGCATTGGGTGGTGGTGGCCGGCACGGCGCGGGTGACCTGCGGGGACCGCGTGTACGACGTGAAGACCAACGAGAGCACCTACATCCCGCCGCAGACCAGGCACCGCCTGGAAAATCCCGATCCGGCGATCCCGCTCCAGATCATCGAAGTCCAGAACGGTCCGTATCTCGGCGAGGACGATATCGTCCGCTTCGACGACGACTTCGGCCGGGCCTAGGAGCCTGTCCATGAACGGCCATCTCGGGAAGCAGCATTCGTCCGTCACGCTAGAGCTGCGTTGTCGGTCGGCCGTGCGTGCTCACGTACGAACCAGTACGCTCCGCGCGCGCGGCCTCCCTCCGCCTTGCATCTGGCGCGTTCCTGAACAGGCTCCGAGGGGCTTTGCCCCTCGGTCGCAAAAGAACATCATCCGGCCGTGAGTATTTTTCGTGAATACGATATTCGCGGCGTCGTCGGGGCCGACCTGACGTTCGACCTGGCCGAGCGGATCGGCCGGGCGTACGGCACGATGGTCCGGCGCGCCAACGGGTCCTCGGTCAGCCTCGCCCGCGACGTGCGGGAGCACTCGACCCCGATTCGGGATCGGCTGGCCGCCGGCATCCTCTCGACCGGCGTCGATGTCGTCGATCTCGGGGTGTGCCCGACGCCGGTGCTCTACTACTCGCTCTTTCACCTCGCGGTCGACGGCGGCGTGATGATCACCGGCAGCCACAACCCGCCCGAATTCAACGGCCTGAAACTGTGCGTGGGGAAGGAATCCATTTACGGCGCGGCCATCCAGACGCTCCGACGGATGGTCGAGGGCGGGGAGCGGGTGCGGGGCGCCGGCACGATGTCGGACTACGCGATCCTCCCGCCGTATCATGACGAGCTCGCGCGGCAATTTGCCGGCCTGAAAACGGCGCGGGGAGGGGCGTCCGGCCGGACGCCCCTCCGGGTCGTCGTCGATTCAGGGAACGGCGTGGCCGGCCTGGCGGCGCCGGCGCTGCTGCGGGCGATCGGGTGCGACGTGACCGAACTCTACAGCGAGCCCGACGCGCGCTTTCCCCACCATCACCCCGACCCCACCGTCGTCGACAATCTGCGCGATCTGATCGCCGCCGTGCGCGAACACCGCGCCGACCTGGGCGTTGCCTTCGACGGCGACGCCGACCGCCTGGGGGTGGTCGACGAGCGCGGCGAGATCCTGTGGGGGGATCGGCTGCTCGCGCTGCTGGCCGGGCCCGTCCTCGCGGCGAAGCCGGGGGCGCCGGTGATCGCGGAGGCGAAGTGCTCGCAGGTGCTCTACGACGAGATCGCGCGGCTGGGCGGGCGTCCGGTGATGTGGAAGACCGGGCACTCGTTGATCAAGGCGCGCATGAAGGAACTCGACGCGCCGCTCGCCGGCGAAATGAGCGGACACCTCTTCTTCGCCGACCGCTACTACGGCTACGACGACGGCATCTACGCCGCATGTCGCGTCGTGGAACTCCTCGTCCGCGACGGCCGTCCGCTGTCCGTATTGGCGTCCCGCCTGCCTTCGACGAGCGCGACCCCAGAAATTCGCGTCGATTGCCCGGACGAGCGCAAGTTCGGCGTCGTCGCCCGGCTCCGGACGTTCTTTCAGGACGCCGCAAAGCGGGCGGCCCGCTTTCCGATCCCGATCCTGGAGGTGATCGACGTCGACGGCGTCCGGGTCCGCACCGCGTGGGGGTGGGGACTTGTCCGCGCGTCGAACACCCAGCCCGTGCTCGTGCTCCGATTCGAAGCCGACACCCCCGGGCACCTCGACGCGCTCCGGGCGGCGATGGAGGCGCAGGTCACGGAGTGTTTGGCGGGCTGACCGTCGGATCGGCCCGACGGCTGCTCGCCGCATGCCTGTCGATCGGTGTGGGCGCGTGCACGGCGGCCTCGTCGGCGCCCACCAACGTCTTTCGTTTCGTCCTCTCCAACGAACCGCCGACGCTGGACTGGTCGCTCGCCACCGACAGCGTGTCGATCACGGTGATCGAAAACCTCATGGACGGCCTCACCCGGTTCGACGACGACCTCAAGGCGGTCCCGTCCGTTGCCGCGTCGTGGGACGTGTCCGGCGACGGCCGGGTCTACCGGTTTCACCTTCGGCCGGACGTCAAGTGGACCGACGGGCGGCCCGTCACGGCCGGCGATTTCGAGTACGCCTGGAAGCGGCTGCTCGATCCGAACACCGGAGCGGAGTACGCCTATTTTCTGTACCCGGTGGCGAACGCCAAGGCCTACAACACCGGGAAGATCGCCGATCCCGCGGCCGTCGGGGTCCGCGCGCTCTCGCCGACGGAATTGGAGGTCCGCCTCGAACGGCCGCTCGTCTACTTTCCCAGTTTGACCACGTTCATGGTGACCTTTCCCCAGCGCCGCGATCTGATCGAGCGATACGGCAATCGGTGGACCGACCCGGAGCGCCTGGTGACGAACGGCCCGTTTCGCCTGACGGACTGGCGGCACGAGTACCGTCTGGTCCTCGCGGCCAATCCGACCTACTTCGGCGGCCGGCCCGCGCTGGACCGGGTCGTCATGTACGTGGTGAACGAGCGGACCACGGAGTTGACCTTGTACCAGACCGGCGATCTGGACTACGCGCAACTGCCCCCGGAAGCGATCCCCGCGTTCCAGGGCTCGCCGGAGCACCTCCGCCTGCCGATCCTCCGTGGGTATTACGCGGGGTTCAACGTCAACAAGGCCCCCTTCACCGACCCCCGGGTGCGGCGGGCCTTCACGCTCGCCATCGATCGGGAGCAATTCCCGAAGATCCTGCGCGGAGGCGAGCGGGCGGCGACGAGCTGGGTCCCGCCCGGGATGTTCGGCCACGACCCGTCGATCGGCCTGCCGTTCGACCCCGACCGCGCGCGACGTCTCCTGGCCGAGGCGGGCTACCCGGATGGCCGGGGATTGCCGCCGGTCGAGTACGTCTACAACACGGGGCCGGTCAATACGTTGATCGCCGAGAATCTGCAAGCCCAGTGGAAGGCCCATCTCGGGGTGAGCGTGACGCTCGACAATCAGGAGTGGAAGGTCTATCTCAAGCGCCTGCAGCACGACGCGCCCCCGCTGTTCCGGCTCGGGTGGGGGGCGGACTACCCCGACCCCGATAATTTTCTCGCCCTGTTCACCGCCGATTCGGGCAACAACCACACCGGCTGGGCCAACCCGCGCTACGACGCCCTGGTCGCCGACGCCTCGGCCGAGACCGACCCCACGCGCCGGGCGGCGCTCTACCGCGAGGCGCAGCGCATCCTGACCGAGCAGGACGTGCCCATCGCGCCGCTCTTCACCCACGCGCAAAACATCCTCGTCAAACCACGGGTCAGGGGCTTGAGCCTGAACGCGATGGAGATCCTGTCGCTGCAAGGCGTGACGCTGGAGGCACGAGGGCGATGATCCGCGGCCGCTTATTGGTGCCGTTCTATGCGCTCGCGCGACGGGCGGTCTGGGGTCTCGCCGTGCTCTGGGTGGTGGCGACACTGACCTTCCTCCTGCTGCGCGCCGTTCCCGGCGGGCCGTTCGACAGCGAAAAGCAGCTCCCGCCGGAGATCGTCGCGAACATCGAGGCGAAGTACCACTTGGACCAGCCGGTCTGGCGCCAGTACCTCCTGTACCTCGGCGGACTGGTCCGCGGGGATCTCGGTCCCTCGTTCAAGTACGTCGGCCGGGACGTGGTCGACATCCTGGCCGAGACCTTTCCGGTCTCTCTGGCGCTGGGCGCGGTCGCGTTGCTGGTCGCGGTGGTGCTGGGGCTGACCTTCGGCATCCTCGCCGGCGAGCGGCCGGGCACCTGGGTCGATCGGGGCGGGATGATGCTGGCGACGGCCGGCGTGGCGGTGCCGAACTTCGTGTTGGGCGCGGTCCTGGTGCTGGTCGTCTCCCACCGCCTCCACCTGTTGCCGCCGGCGCTGTGGGAGGGACCTCGGTATC
>MHEO01000044.1 GCA_001803875.1 Nitrospirae bacterium RIFCSPHIGHO2_01_FULL_66_17
CAGGAGGCGCCGGCTACCACACCCTCGCGCTCCAGGACCCTTCGCTTTTGGCTAATAGTCAGTTGTGGGCGTGGGGGTATAACGACACTGGTGGACTTGGCGACCTCACAATCCTCAAGCGCTCTTCTCCGGTCCAGATCGGCACGCTCGCTATCTGGAGCGCCGCGGCAGCCGGATACAGCCATACGCTCGCGCTCAAGACCGACGGTACGCTGTGGACGAGCGGTAGTGGCGGCGACGGCAAGCTCGGCCACAGCGATGTGGTCGCCCGCTCTTCGCCGACGCAAGTTGGCGGCCTTGGCACCTGGTCGAAGGTCGCGAGCGGTTTTCACTCCATGGCGCTTCGAATCGACAACACGCTGTGGGCGTGGGGTTATAACACTTTTGGGATGCTCGGTGATGGCGGGGTGGTAAAGCGCTCCTCGCCGGTGCAGGTCGGCACGCTCGCCACATGGGCGCAGATTTCCGGCGGACAGCGCCACTCTCTTGCGATTAAAACTGACGGCACACTGTGGGCATGGGGGCAGAGTACCAAGGGCCAACTCGGTCTTGGCGACACCGTCCAGCGCTCCTCGCCTGTGCAAGTAGGCGCTCTTGCTACATGGGCACAGATCTCAGGAGGGATGTACCATTCGCTTGCGCTCAAGACCGACGGCACACTGTGGGTGTGCGGGCAGAACGCCACTGGCACTCTCGGTCTCGAGGATGTTGTCCTTCGCTCCTCGCCCGTGCAGGTGGGTACGCTCACCACATGGTCGCAGATTTCGGGAGGCTACCAGGAACACTCCTTTGCGTTAAAAACCGACGGCACGCTCTGGACGTGGGGGGAGAATGACTTTGGTCAACTTGGTCTTGGCGACCGCGGAGCAGGCGCGTCGACCTCACGCTCCTCGCCCGTGCAGGTCGGCACGCTCTCCACCTGGGCGCAGGTCTCGGCGGGAAACAACCGTACCGCCGCCCTCAGGACCGATGGTACTTTGTGGACCTGGGGATACAACACCCACGGCGCAGCCGGTCTTGGCGACGCCGTCCACCGTTCCTCCCCGGTGCAGGTCGGCACGTTCGCCACCTGGCAATTCTTAGCCCAAGGATCGACCATGAAGACTACCGTATCTTTGCTCTGGCCTCCGACCACCACCACGGCCGCACCGGGGAAGCCTACTGCTGTTATTGCAACCGTGGGGAGCGCGAGCGGCACGGCGGTAGTTGTTTGGACCGCGCCATTAAGCTCGGGCGGGAAGCCGATTAGTTTGTACACCGTCACCTCCTCCCCCGGCGGCATAACCGCCACCACTAACGGCACCTTTGCCACCGTGAGCGGGCTCACTACCAGTACGACTTATACATTCACCGTAACTGCCGCTAACTCCGTCGGTACCGGAAGCGCA
>MHEO01000045.1:0-1977 GCA_001803875.1 Nitrospirae bacterium RIFCSPHIGHO2_01_FULL_66_17
CCGAGGCGACCCCCGATGCCGCCGACCGCCTGGTCGTCGCGCACATGACCCGGCTGGCGGACGCGCTCGTCCTGCCCCCGCACCACTTGGAGGTGGTCGCGTCGCTCGGCCGCACCCACCGCCTCGGAATCGTCACCAACTTCGACCACGCGCCAACGGTGCACGACGTCCTCGCGCGCGACGGCTTGAGCGGGCATTTCGAGGTCGTCGTCATCTCCGGCGAGGTGGGCTGGCGCAAGCCGCACCGGATGCTGTTCGACGCCGCGCTCGAGCGTCTCGGCGTCCGAGCGGATGAGGCGCTCTTCGTGGGGGACAACTTTGAGCTGGACGTGGTGGTCGCAACCCAAGCGGGCCTCGCCGCCGCGTGGTACACGCGGGGGCGAACGGCCGACCGCGAGACGAGCCATCCGGTGATCGCCGATCTCGCGGACCTGAACCGACTGCTCTAACAGGCTGCTGAAAAAGTCCATCTGCTGCGTTCTCGGTCGTCGGAAATCCTCACGTACGACGCAGTACGCTCCGGTTTCCTCCTTCCTGCGGCCTTGCATCTGGAGCTTTTTGAGCAGCCTGCGGGCTTTACCGAGTTTTTCAGCCCCCTGCTAAGATACGACCTCGGAGGTTGTGGGGGGGAAGGCGAACCGCACCTCTTCGGCACGCTCGCACGCCATCCCAACAAGATCGGCAATCCTCAGCCGCGCCTCGGCGGCCTCCAGTTCCCTCACCGTCGATTTCGTCGCGGGGTGCTTGGGCGTGAAGAGCGTGCAGCAGTCCTCATCGGGCTGGATCGAGATCTCGTACGTCCCGATCGCTTGCGCCTGGTGGACGATCTCCTCCTTGTCCATCCCCACGAGGGGGCGCAGGATCGGCAGCGTCGCGGCGTCGTCGATCGTCGCCATGTTGGGCAGTGTCTGCGAGGCCACCTGGCCCAGCGCCTCGCCGGTGATGAGCGCCTGGGCGCGGACGCGTTTGGCGATGTCCTCGGCGATGCGGATCATGAGACGGCGATAGACCACCACGCGCAGGGGCGGCGGCACGGCCAGGACGACCTCGCGCTGCACCTCGCCGAACGGGACCAGGAACAGGCGGGAGGTGGCTTGATACCGGGTTAGCAACTCGGCCAGCTCGCGGGCTTTTTCCTGCGAGGCGCGCGTAACGAACGGGTGGCTGTGAAAGTGGACGAACACGACGTGCGCGCCCCGCTTCATCATCCGGTACGCCGCGACCGGCGAATCCAGGCCGCCAGAAAGCAGGCACGCGACGCGCCCCGAGATGCCGGCGGGCAGCCCCCCGGGCCCCGGCGTCCGATCGAGCGAGAGCAGGAAGCCCTTGTCCAGGACTTCGACGTAGATCGTCAGCTCGGCGCGTTCCAGGTCCACCCGCGCGCCGGTCAGCGATTTGACCAGGGTTCCCAGTTCGACGTTGATCTGGTTCGAGGTCAGCGGAAAGCGCTTGTTTCCGCGCTTGGCCGAGATCCGGAACGAGGCGAAACGGAGGGGCTTGATCGTGTCGGTCACGGCTTCGGCGAGGCGATCCATGTCGAGCGGCACCCAGCGGGCGATCGCGAAATTCGCGACGCCGAACGTGCGCGCCAGCCGAGCCCGGACCTCCGCCACGTCCGCCGCGTCCGGCAGCGCCACGAGCAGCCGCCCCTCCGGCCGCTCGATCGCCCCCGCCCCGGTGCCCTTCAACCCGCGCTGGAGATTCCTTACCAGGCGCTGGAGGAAATAGGCGCGGTTGCCTTTTTTGAGCGTCAGCTCGTGGTAGTGGACGAGGGCGTAGCGCACGGGCGGAGGATACAGGACGCCCGACGCGGGTTGCAAGGCGCGGGCGCAAAGGGCCCCCGCCGGGGTCTTACGCCGTGTTCGCCGTGAGCGCCCGGTCCACCGACCACTTCCCCCCGCCCGCGATCATCAGCGCGATGCTCATCGCGAGCATGAGGAGGTGATATTCGTAGCCTTCGCCGGCTTGCTTCCCGGA
>MHEO01000045.1:1988-2354 GCA_001803875.1 Nitrospirae bacterium RIFCSPHIGHO2_01_FULL_66_17
AAAAACCGTTCGGCAGGTGGACGAGCCAGATCGCGCCCACCATCACGCACGCGATGCCGAAGGCGGCAAAGCGCGTGACGGCGCCTGCGACCAGCATCACCGCGCCGACCGACTCGGCCATGATGACAAGGAACGCCAATACCGCCGGGATGTGCAGATGCTCCGCGAACCCCGCCATCGTGCCCGAAAATCCGTACCCCCCGAACCAGCCGAAGAGCTTCTGCGCTCCGTGGGGGAACATCACGACCCCGAGCACCACGCGAAGCACCAGACTCGACCACGCATCGTCCGTCCTCAACAGTGCGTTCATGGCCTTCCTCCTTTTACGCGATGGGTTGTTGCATGAGCCGCCGGATGACCGGGCCG
>MHEO01000045.1:2364-6892 GCA_001803875.1 Nitrospirae bacterium RIFCSPHIGHO2_01_FULL_66_17
GAAACTGGTGGTCCCCCAGTTCCGACGCGGCCACCCACCTGATCTCCGCGCACCCGATGGCGCGTGGAACCCCGCTGACCAGAATCCCCTGGAAAACATGCAAGGCGATCGTGGCGTGCGGATAGGCATGGACGACCCGTTCGCACAGTTCGCCGACCGCGATCTCGACGCCGAGCTCCTCGCGGACTTCCCGCGCGAGACACGCCTGAAGCGATTCGCCGGTCCTCCGCTTGCCGCCGGGGAATTCCCAAAAACCGCCCAGGTCGGCGTCGTCCCGCCGACGGGCGATGAGGTAGCGTCCGTCCCGCTCGATCAGGGCCGCGGCGACATCAACGGTCGGAACGGGGTCTGGCGCGTCGAGGGACATGGGAGCGCGGGCCGGGGTACGTGTGGCAGATCGTCCGCATCGTGCACGCGGCGCAGGCGGGACGCTTGGCGGTGCAGACAGTCGCCCCGAAATCCATCAGCGCCTGGTTGAAATCGTACCCCTTGCCGCGAGGGATCAGCGCCTCCGACAGCGCCCAGAGCCTGGTCCGAACGGCCGAGCGCTTGGGGTCGCCCTTCGCCACGAACACCCGGTGGAGGACGCGGGCCACGTTGGTGTCCAGGATCGGGGCGTCGAGCCCGAACGCGAAGCTACGGACCGCCCCCGCGGTGTACCGGCCGATGCCCTTCATCGACAGGAGGGCCTCCTCATCGCGGGGAATCGCGCCCCCGTACCGGGTGATCGATTCGCGCGCGATCCCGTGCAGCCGCACCGGACGGACGTTGTATCCCAGCGGATACCACGTCTTCCGGACGTCGTCGACATCCGCCTCGGCCAAGTGTTCCACCGTCGGGTATTTCTCGAGGAACTCGTGGTACTTGGGAATCACGCGCTCGACCTGCGTCTGCTGGAGCATCACTTCCGAGACCAGGATCTCGTACGGGTCGGTGGTATTGCGCCACGGGAGATCGCGCCCGTGGACCCGGTACCAGGCGAGGAGGCGTCGCTGAAACGTGCGGCGCTTGCCGGGGTCGATCCGGAACGCGCGCGGGCCGCCCATGACGTCAGAGCGAGGCGAGCAGCTTTTTGGCGTCGGCGACGAACTCGCCTTCCGGCGCGTTCTTGAGGTATTCCTCCAGATGCTTTTTCGCGTCCTGCTTCTTGCCCTGCTTGGCCTGCACCGCGGCGAGCTGGTAATGGGTGGCGGTGAACCGCGGATTGAGTTTCAGGGTCTCCTCGAACTCCTTCGCCGCCGCGTCGAATTTGCCCTGGCGGCTGAAGACCACGCCGAGGTTGTACCGGGCATCGAAGAGGACCGGGAAGAGCTTGATGACCTGCTGATAGGCATCGGCCGCTTCCCGCAGGTTGCCCCGCTTCTGGTACGCGTTCGCGAGGTGGAAGTAGATCATGAAGTGTTCGCTGTCGTGCTCCAGTGCCCGCTTGAAGTACGCGATCGACGAGTCGAGCTTCCCGTCCGAGAGCGCGAGTTCGCCCAGGCGGGTGTTGACGTTGCCGACGTAGGGGTTGAGCTGGGCCACCTCGCGGTACGCCGCCGCGGCGGCGCCCGGTTTGCCCATGCGCGCGTAGACCTGCCCCAGCTCGAAAAACGCGGTCGCGAGGTCGGGGTTAGCCGTCAGCACCGCCGTGAACTCCAGCTCCGCGGGCTCCAGCTTGTCCTGCTTCCGGTACATGACCCCTTTCTGGAAGTGGGCCATGTAGAAGTCCTTGTCCTGCGCAAGGATCGTGTCGTATTCGGCGACCGCGTCGTCGTCGCGGCCCATCTCGGCCAGGGTGATGGCCACGTCGTAACGCCGGGCGAGATTCTTCGGCTCCTGATCCAGGGCCCGGCGATACGCCGCGAGCGCCTTGTCATACTCGCGGGTGTGACGATACGCCCCGCCGAGGCGCTCGTACACCTCGGTGGTCTTCATTTTCAGGTCAACCGCTTTGGTATACGCTTCGATGGCGTCGGTCCACCGCTCCTGCTCCTCGTAGATCTTGCCCAGCAGGACGTGGGCCTCCGGGTAGGCGGGTTTGAGTTGCAGCGCGCGCTGGAGGGCCTCGATCGCCTCCTCACTTCGGCCGAGGGCCCGCTCCGCCGCCGCCAGACGATAGTGCGGCTCCGGCGACTTCGGGGACTCGGCGATCGCCAGCCGGTACGCCTCGGCGGCCTGCCGATAATTCCGTTTCGCTTCGAACGCCTTGCCGTCGTCCAGCGGACTCGACCCGGCCCCGGCCGTCGCGACCGCCGCGAAGAGCCCGACCGCCGCGACCACCGCCCCCCACGATCCCTCCCTGCACCATCCTCGCGTCATGAGGCCTCCCTGGCTTTCTCGTGTCAGGCGAACATTCCCTGTATCCGCACATCCCTTGCGCGCCCGAGACAGGGTATCACCGTGGGCGGTTAATGTCGATGGCCGTGATCGTGCTGGTGGCCGGCCTTCGACGGCGCGCCGCCACCCGAATCCTGCGCCACGAAGACGTAGAGGACGAGTCGCTCGGCACCCGCGTTGGTCACGCCGTGGTCCGAACCGGCCGGCGCGAGCACCGCCTGCCGGGGGCCGACCTCGAACCGTTCCGCGCCGACCTGAATCTGGGCGCGCCCCTCGAGGACCAGATACACCTTGTCCGCCTCGCCGTGGCTGTGCGCCTTTTGCGCCTGACCCGGCTCCAGGCAGTAGAGATCGCAGAACATCCGCGGCGTTTCGAAGAGCCCGACTTTCTGCATCTTGTCCGCCGCGAACCGGCGGAGCCCGTTCAGATCCTTGACCTCGGCCATGCGCCTCCCCTTTTTCTCTTACCCGTGCCGCGCTTCCAGGTACCGCTCCGCGTCGATCGCGGCCATGCACCCCGTCCCCGCGGCGGTGACGGCCTGGCGGTAAACCGGATCCTGCACGTCGCCCGCGGCGAACACACCCGGGACGCTGGTCTTCGTCCCCTGGCTCGTCACCAGATACCCCACCTCGTTCATCGCCAACTGCCCCTGGAACAACCGCGTGTTGGGCTGGTGACCGATCGCCATGAAGACACCGTCGCACGGCCGTTCGGTCACCGCCTGGGTCTGCAGGTTGCGCAGGCGGACCGCCTCGACCCGGTCGGCGCCGACGATCTCGTCGACCGCGCTGTTCCAGACGAAGTCGATCTTGGGATTGCGGCGGGCGCGGTCCTGCATGACCTTCGACGCGCGCAGTTTGTCGCGCCGGTGCACGACGGTCACCTGCGAGGCGAATTTCGTCAGGAACGTCGCCTCCTCCATCGCGGTATCCCCGCCGCCGACCACGAGCACGCGGCGATCCTTGAAAAAGAAGCCGTCGCACGTGGCGCACGCCGACACGCCGCGGCCCATCAGCCGCCGCTCCGACTCCAGGCCCAGGAGTTTCGCGGACGCCCCGGTGGAGATGATCAGGGCCTCGCACGAGTGCTCGGTCTCGCCCTCGACCCAGAGGCGAAACGGCGGCCCGGCAAGATCGACCTTGGTCACGTCGCCGCGGACGAACCGGGTGCCAAAGCGCTCGGCCTGCGCCCGCATCGCCTCGATCAGGTCGGGCCCCATGATTCCCTTGGGGAATCCCGGATAATTCTCGACGTCGGTGGTGATGGTGAGCTGCCCGCCCGCCTGGGTGCCCTCGATGAGCACCGGCGAGAGGTTCGCCCGCGCGGCGTACAGCGCGGCGGTGAGCCCGGCCGGACCCGATCCCAGGATGATGACGGACTGCATGCCCCCTCCGATCCCGCCCGCGGCGTCGGCGACGCTCGTCACCGCACCACGCGGCGCGTGCAAGGCCGGTATCGTAGCATTCCGGCGCCCGCCAAATCAACGGGCGCGCCGCCTTGACAAGCCGGGATGGACACGGTATGGTCGTGCGGCTCGCAAGGAACGGACCGGAAGGATATCCCTGATGGCTATACTCCGTAAAACGCCGTGGCTCTTGATCTTCTTCGTGGTCGTGGGCGGCCTGTTCGGGGGCATCGTGGCCGAGATCCTGCGCGCGGTCGCCCCGACCGGCCCGATCAGCCGGCTGTTCCTCGAAAACCTCACCCTCGGCATCACCTCGCCCATCACGGTCGACCTCTACCTCGTGACGGTCACCTTCGGCGCCGCGTTGAAGATCAACCTCCTCAGCGTGATCGGCGTGCTGATGGGGGTGTATATCTACCGACAGGCATAGCGAGTCCGATTCGTTACCGTTCGGTCTCCGTGGCTGCGGCCACCGAGTGGCGCGCGTCGGGGCCAGGGGGCGTTCTGAGAACCTGGGCGGAGCGGGCAATTCGGTCGGTGGTAGGACGCTGGCCTCTCACTCGGGAAGACCCGCCCTCCTCCACCGCACTCCAACTCACTAAATCCAACTCCAGCCAAGAGATTCCGGTTCCGCCAACTTTGGCCTGAGTAGGCCTGAATAGGCTGGAGACCGGTGGGCTTGAGCACATTCCGAGCACAATCACATTATTACATTATTACATTCTTACCTTCACAGAGATTAATTAGTTCTGCGAGGGCTAGCACTTGAGCCCGACGGCCGCGTCCCTCTATGACGACCAAAG
>MHEO01000046.1:0-147 GCA_001803875.1 Nitrospirae bacterium RIFCSPHIGHO2_01_FULL_66_17
CAGGGCCAGAAAGGCGTACCAGTACGCGAGGCTGGTGCCCGGCGTGAGAAGAATCTGTTCAGGCGGGATGGCCAGGCCGTGCGAGCGGTAGTGCGCGCTGATGGCCGCTCGCGCCTCGGGCTGACCCAACGGATGAGGCCGATACAC
>MHEO01000046.1:232-1208 GCA_001803875.1 Nitrospirae bacterium RIFCSPHIGHO2_01_FULL_66_17
ATGAGGTCCACAACCGGTTCTCTTCGCGCGAGCATGGCATCCCGCTCGCGGTAGAGCGGATTGGTCGGGGTGTGGAAACTGGCGGCGAGCCGGGAGAAGGATAGGGTCACGGCCGTACGATACACGCCGGAAGCGGACCAATGCAAAGCAGAAAACGAGGACAGCATTCGTTGCCGCTTGCGTTGCCACTCACCCCGTGCTAGAGTCGCGCGCGTGTGGCCACAGAGTCGGGGGACGAGCGGCGATGGGGTGGGAACCGAAGGATCTTGGCGGCGGCAAGGCGGACTTCGAACGCGGCTTGGCTGAGCTTCAGCAGCAGTTTCGGCGCTTCGGGAATTTTCGGGGCTGGATGCCGATCGTCGGCCTGCTCATCGCCCTCGTGATCGCCTGGCAAGGGTTCTACATCGTCGCGCCCGACGAACAGGGCGTCGTCAAGCGCTTCGGCCGCATCGTCCGCACCACCCCTCCGGGTCCCCATTTCAAGATTCCGGTCATCGAATCCGTGCTCATCCCGAAGATCACCAAGCTCCATCGTATCGAAGTCGGCTTTCGCAGCAATCCCCAAGGCGGGACGACGACGGTGCCACGGGAAGCCCTCATGGTCACCGGGGACGAGAACATCCTGAGCGTCGAGCTGATCGTCCAGTTCCGGATCAAAGACGCCCAGGAGTTCCTCTTCAACGTTGCCGACATGGGCGAGACGATCATGAAGGCCACCGAGGCGGCGACCCGCCAGGTCGTCGGTCAGAGTCGGATCGACGAGGCCCTGACCACGGGCAAGGCGGAGATTCAGCAGAACACGCAAATCCTGTTGCAGCAGATCTTGGACGATTACGGAGCCGGGGTTCAGGTGGCGGCGATCCAGCTCCAGGACGTCGATCCGCCCGATCAGGTCGTCTCGGCCTTTAAGGACGTGGCCAGCGCGAAGGAAGACAAGGAAAAGCTGATCAACGAATCCCAGGGTTACCGGAACGAC
>MHEO01000046.1:1244-1396 GCA_001803875.1 Nitrospirae bacterium RIFCSPHIGHO2_01_FULL_66_17
ATCAACCAGGCCCAGGGCTACGCGCAGTCGCGGGTGCGGCGCGCCGAGGGGGAAGCGGATCGGTTCCTCAAAATGTTGAAGGAATACCAACAGGCCAAACCGATCATCCGGAAGCGGATGTATCTGGAAACGATGGAAACGGTCCTGCCGGG
>MHEO01000046.1:1417-2057 GCA_001803875.1 Nitrospirae bacterium RIFCSPHIGHO2_01_FULL_66_17
CGAGGGGAAAGCGGGCGACCGGATGCTGCCGTACCTGCCGCTCACCCGCGAACCGAAGCCCGCCGGCGCCGGCGGGGGAAGCGCCGCTCCATGACGAAACGACTCATCGCGCTGTGGACCCTCATCGCGGCCGTTGTCCTGCTCCTGCTGGGCGCATTGCCCTTCTTCGTCGTCGACGTGACCCAAACCGCGATTGTTATTCAATTGGGCAAACCGGTGCGCACGATCACCGAACCGGGGTTGAAGCTGAAAGTCCCGTTCGTGCAGAACGTGGTCTACTTCGACAAGCGGTTGCTCGATTACGATGCGGTGTCGCAGGACGTGATCACGACCGACAAGAAGACACTGTTGATCGATAACTTCGCGAAGTGGCGGATCAAGGACCCGCTCAAGGTGTACGAGGCGTTCCAGACCCAACAGGCGGCGCTGGCGCGGCTGGATGACATCATCTACTCCGAGTTGCGGGTCGAGCTGGGCCGGCACACCCTCTCCGAAATCATCTCCAAGACGCGTTCTGAGATCATGGAAACCGTGACCACGCGCGCGAATGAGAAGGCCGGCGCGTACGGGATCGAGGTGGAAGACGTGCGAATCAAGCGCGCGGATCTGCCCGAGCAGAACGAGAAGGCGGTGTTTACCC
>MHEO01000047.1:0-8737 GCA_001803875.1 Nitrospirae bacterium RIFCSPHIGHO2_01_FULL_66_17
GCTTCGACTTCGCGATGAGGCGACTCGGCGGGCGTTTCGGTTTCGACCCGGCCAGTTCGACATGGTCTACGTGTTCGGAGCGGGCGAGGTGCCGATCTCGATCGTGTCCGATCCCGACGAGCCCGAGTCGCTCGATCACACGATCCGGGTCGTCGGTAACGTCACCGGTGTCCTCGATCGGTTGGGACCGGGCGACATGGTCGGGCTTCGCGGCCCGTACGGAAGCTGGTGGCCCCTGGAGGAGGCCCGGGGCAAGGATGTGGTCCTGGTCACGGGCGGCCTCGGTTGCGCGCCGGTGGTCGCGGTCATCAACTACATCGTCCGGCGACGCGACGCGTACGGCGCGCTCAAGATCCTCCACGGGATCAAGACGCCCAGGGACCTCGTGTTCCGCGAACGATTCCGGGCGTGGGCGCGGCACCCGAACACCGAGGTGTACCTGACCGTCGACCGCCCCGATCGGACGTGGCGCTACCACGTCGGGATGGTGACGAACCTGTTCAGCCAGGTGCGGATCGACCCGACCAGGAGCGTGGTGATGATGTGCGGCCCGGAGGTCATGATGCGGTATGCGGTGCGCAGCCTGCTCGCCAACGGGATGCCCGCCGACGGCGTCTTTCTCTCGATGGAGCGCAACATGAAGTGCGCGGTCGGGTTCTGCGGCCACTGCCAGTTCGGCCCCGAGTTCGTCTGCAAGGACGGCCCGATCTTTCGCTACGACCGCATCCGCCGATGGTTCGAGCACCCGGACATCTGACATGGCCGCGCCCAAACCCAAGCTGGCCGTCTGGAAGTTCGCGTCCTGCGACGGCTGCCAGTTGACCCTGCTCAACTGCGAGGACGAACTGCTGGACGTCGCCGCGCGACTTGTGATCGCCGACTTCCGCGAGGCGTCGCGGGCGGTGGTCAAGGGGCCCTACGACCTCTCCCTGGTCGAGGGCTCGATCACCACCGCGAAAGACGCCGAGCGCATCCGCGAGATCCGGACGGCGTCGAAGCTCCTCGTGACGATCGGCGCGTGCGCCACGGCGGGCGGCATCCAGGCGCTGCGCAACGTCAAGGACGTGAACGAGTTCATTTCGCTCGTCTACGCCTCGCCGGCGTACATCGATACGCTGGCCACGTCGACCGCGATCGCCGACCACGTCCGCGTCGATTTCGAGCTGCGCGGCTGCCCGATCGATCGCGCGCAGTTGATCGAGGTCATCGGCGCCGTGCTCCAGGGGCGCCGGCCGCGCACGCCGTCGCACAGCGTGTGCGTCGAGTGCAAGCGCGCGGGAACCGTGTGCGTGATGGTGGCCCACGGGACGCCCTGCCTCGGCCCCGTGACGCATGCCGGCTGCGGGGCATTGTGTCCGACGTACTCGCGCGGGTGCTACGGCTGCTTTGGGCCGATGGAGACGCCGAACACGAAATCGCTCAGCCGGGGGTGGAGTCGCCTCGGCGCGTCGGAGGCGGACCTTGCGCGGGTCTTCCGCACGTTCAACGCCGACGCCGAGGCGTTTCGACGCGAGGCCGACGCCCATGAGCGTTAGAACGATCAAGGTCGACTCCCTGGCCCGGGTCGAGGGCGAGGGCGCGCTCGCCGTCACGATCAAGGACGGCGCGGTGACCGACGTCACGCTCGATATCTTCGAGCCGCCCAGGTTCTTCGAGGCGCTGCTGCGCGGGCGCCGGTTCGACGAGGCGCCCGACATCACGTCGCGCATCTGCGGGATCTGTCCGGTGGCCTACCAGATGAGCGCGGCGCATGCGATGGAAGACGCCTGCGGGGTGACGGTCGACGGTCAGCTTCGCGCGCTGCGACGGCTGATCTACTGCGGGGAGTGGATCGAGAGTCACACGCTGCACGTGTACATGCTCCATGCGCCGGATTTCCTCGGCTACGCGAGCGGGATCGAGATGGCGAAGGACCACCCGGCGATCGTCGAGCGCGGCCTCCAATTGAAAAAGGTCGGCAACGACATCATCGCTCTGCTGGGCGGCCGTTCCGTGCACCCGATCAACGCGCGGTTGGGCGGATTCTTCAAGGCGCCGACGAAGGCGGCTCTCGCTCCATTGGCCGAACGCCTTCGGTGGGCGCGGGACGCGGCGCTGGAGACCGTCCACTGGGCGGCCACGCTGCCGATTCCTGACTTCGAGCGCGACTACGAGTTCGTCGCCTTGTCTCATCCGGATGAGTACCCGTTCAACGAGGGCCGGCTGATGTCCAACCGCGGGTTGGACATCGCACCGCGTGAGTACGACGATCACTTCGTCGAAACGCAGGTGCCGCACTCCAACGCCCTGCATTCGACGATCCGGGGGCGCGGCGCCTACCTTGTCGGCCCGCTCGCGCGCTACAGCCTCAATTTCGACCGGTTGTCGCCGGTCGCCCAAGACGCGGCGCGCCGCGCGGGGCTGGGCCTGGTCTGCCGGAATCCGTTTCAGAGTATCGTCGTCCGCAGCGTGGAGATCCTCCATGCCTGCGACGAGGCGCTGCGAATCATCGAGCGTTATGAGCCGCCCGAGCTTCCCGCCGTCGACGTGTCGCCGCGCGCGGGTGTCGGCTACGCGATCACCGAAGCGCCGCGCGGGATTCTCTACCACCGGTATCGGATCGACGAGCAGGGCACGATTCTCGACGCCAAGATCGTGCCCCCCACGTCGCAGAACCAGAAAATAATCGAGGAGGATCTCCGGGGCGTGGTCGAGGCCAATCTCCGGATGTCCAAGGAACGCTTGACGTGGCGGTGCGAGCAGGCGGTCCGCAACTACGACCCCTGCATCTCGTGCGCGACGCATTTTTTGACGTTGAGGATCAACGAGACGTGACCCCCCCTCGCTAGGGGGGAGGGGCATGGGAAGGGGCGATTGGGAGGAACCGACATGGCTCGCATCGTGATCATCGGCGCATCGATCGGAGGAATGCCGGCAGCCTATGAATGCCGGAAACTCCTGGGGAGGCAGCATTCAATTACCGTGATCTCGAACGTCGACTTCTTCCACTTCGTGCCATCCAATCCTTGGGTGGCGGTCGGGTGGCGGACGCGAAAAGACATCAGTTTCCCGCTGGCCCCGGTGCTGAAGAAAAAGGGGATCGAGTTCATCCACGCCGCGGCCGAGCGAATCGAACCCGACCGCAATCGGGTGATCACGGCGAAGGGCGAGGTGCCCTACGATTACCTCATCGTCGCCACCGGACCCAAGTTGAACTTCTCGGCCGTGCCCGGCCTGGGACCCAGCGGCCATACCCAGTCGGTGTGCACGGTCGATCACGCCGAGCAGGCGTGGGGGGCGTATCAGGCTTTTCTCAAGGACCCAGGCCCGATCGTGGTCGGGGCCGCACAAGGCGCGTCGTGCTTCGGGCCCGCGTACGAGATGGCGTTCATCCTGGATGCCGATCTGCGCAAGAAGCGGCTGCGGAAAAAAGTGCCGATCACGTTCGTGACCCCTGAACCCTACATCGGTCACATGGGACTGGCCGGAGTCGGCAAGTCCCGGCGGTTGATGGAGGACGAGTTCGCGGATCACAGCATCACGCCGATCACCAACGCCGTGATCCGCGAGGTGCAACCGGGCCGGCTGACCCTGGAAGCCGGTCAGGAGATTCCGTTCCGGTACGCGATGTTCATCCCGCCGTTCGCCGGCGTGGATGCCGTCGCCGCCACGCCGGGCCTGTGCAACCCCAAGGGGTTCGTGAACATCGATCCGTACCAGGCGAATCCCACCCACAAGAACATCTACGCGGTCGGCGTCTGCGTCGCGATCCCGCCGGTGGAGCAGACGCCGGTGCCGACCGGCGCGCCAAAGACCGGGTACATGATCGAGTCCATGGTGTCCGCGGCGGTGCACAACATCAAGGCCGACATCGAGAACAACCCCAAGCGCGAAACCGCGACGTGGAACGCGATCTGCCTCGCCGACATGGGGGACACCGGCATCGCATTCGTCGCGCTCCCGCAGATGGCCCCACGGAACGTGACGTGGGCCAAGAAGGGAAAGTGGGTGCACCTCTCCAAGGTCGCGCTGGAGAAGTATTTCCTCTACAAGATGAAGCGCGGGGTGAGCGAGCCGTACTACGAGAAGGCCATCCTGCAGGCCCTCGGGATCCGCAAACTGGAGCGGTCGGCGTGACGGGGAGATTCCTGGAGGGACGAAGCATTTCCGGAGGATTGCGGAGATTCCTGGAGGGACGAGGCATTCCCGGGGGATTGCGGAGGCCGCCCGATATTGGGGGCATGCTGGTCATCGGCCTCGGTAACCCGTACCGGGGCGACGACGGCGTCGGACCGGCGGTGGCGCGGGCGGTGGCCGATCTCGCGCTGGAATCGGTCGCCGTCCTCGAACACAGTGGCGAGGGCGCCGGGCTCGTGGAGATGTGGGCGGACAGGGACACGGTGATCCTGGTCGATGCGGTGTCGTCCGGCGAGACGCCGGGAACTGTGCATCGATTCGATGCCCGCGAGACGCCGATCCCGGTCGGCCTGTTTCATCACTCCAGTCATGCGTTCGGCGTTGCCGAGGCCGTGGAACTCGGCCGCGCGCTCGGCCGGCTTCCGCCGCGGCTGCTCGTGTACGGCGTCGTGGGGGAACGCTTTGCGTCGGGAAACGGGTTGACCGGAGCGGTGGAGGGGGCCGTGTCAGGTGTCGTGGACTGCATCGTCCGTGACGTGCAGGCCGTGGCGCGCCGGACGGGGTGAGGCGCGATGCACGACGCCGCGCAGATCGCCGACCTGATCCGCAAGATCGAGTCCGTCATTGAGGCGCAGCGGCCGCTTATTGGTGCCGTTCAACGCGCCACGCGGTGGCGGATCGTGATCCGTGGCGCGGTGCAGGGCGTCGGGTTTCGTCCGTTCCTCTATCGCCTGGCGGATGAGTTGGGCCTGGCGGGGTGGGTGCACAACTCGTTGCAGGGCGTGTGCGTCGAGGTCGAGGGCGGCGAGGAGCGGCTGCGGGAATTTCTGGCGCGCATCGATCGGGATCGCCCGCGGCCGCTTATCGATGCCGTTCAACGGCCGCTTATTGATGCCGTTCAACCGCACGCGGTGATCGACGGCCTGGACCGCGCCGAGGTCGAACCCACCGGCGAGGCGGGATTCGCCATTCGGCCCAGCGAGGGAACGGGTCCGGCGACGGCGCTCATCATGCCGGACCTCGGTCCGTGCGCCGCCTGTGTGAGCGACGTGACGGACCCGACGAACCGCCGGTATCGGTACCCCTTCACGAGTTGCACGCGGTGCGGACCACGCTTCTCGATCATCGAAGCGCTGCCGTACGACCGCGCCACCACGACGATGAAGGGGTTTCCGATGTGCGCGCCGTGCCGCGGCGAGTACGAGAACCCGCTCGATCGGCGCTTCCACGCGGAGCCCAACGCCTGCACGGCGTGCGGCCCGCGCCTGGAGTATTGGGACGCCGCCGGCCGCGCGCTCGCCGCGCGCCACGATGCGCTCCTTGCCGCCGCGGATGCGATCCGGGCGGGGAAGATCGTCGCGGTGAAGGGCGTCGGCGGCTTTCAACTGCTGGTCGACGCCCGCGACGAGCGCGCCGTCGTCCGGCTGCGGGATCGGAAACACCGCCCCGACAAACCCTTCGCCCTGCTGTTCCCGTCCCTCGACTCGGTGGAATCGGCGTGCGTGATCTCCGACCTGGAGGCGAGTTTGTTGAGCTCGCCGCGGTCTCCGATCGTGCTGCTGCGGGCCCGGCGCGGAGCGTCGTCCGTCTGCCCGTCGGTCGCACCCGGCAATCCCTTGTTCGGAGTGATGCTTCCCTCCTCGCCCCTCCATCATCTGCTCGCGCGCGAACTGGGCTTCCCCGTGGTGGCCACGAGCGGGAACCTCGCGGACGAGCCGATCTGCACC
The DNA here is from genome assembly GCA_001803875.1 of Nitrospirae bacterium RIFCSPHIGHO2_01_FULL_66_17. Taxonomy (GTDB): domain Bacteria; phylum Nitrospirota; class Nitrospiria; order 2-01-FULL-66-17; family 2-01-FULL-66-17; genus 2-01-FULL-66-17. The sequence goes on from MHEO01000047.1 coordinate 5,844, forward strand.
CGCGAAGCCGACGCGCTCGTCCGCTTCCGGGATCTCGCCGACGGCTACCTGGTCCACGACCGCCCCATCGCGAGGCACGCCGACGATTCCGTGGTGAGGGTGGTGATGGGGCGCGAGCTGATCCTCCGGCGGGCGCGGGGCTATGCGCCGCTCGCGGTGGAGATCGGAAAGGCGGCGCCGGGGATCCTCGCGGTGGGCGGTCATCTGAAGAACACCGTGGCACTGACGGTGAACGATCGCGTGGTGCTCAGCCAGCATGTCGGGAACCTCGACACGGAGGAGGCGCAACGAGTATTCCGGGCCGTTATCTCGGATTTCGAGCGGCTCCACCGCACGACGCCGGCGCGCGTCGCGTGCGACCGGCATCCCGACGACGCCGCGGCGCGCTACGCGGGGCAGTCCGGCGCGCCCACGGTCGGCGTCCAGCACCATCACGCCCACGTGCTCTCCTGCATGGCCGACAACGAGATCGCGGGGCCGGTGCTGGGCGTCGCATGGGACGGGACGGGGTACGGACTCGACGGGACGATCTGGGGCGGTGAGTTCCTGCTGGCCGACGAGACGGCGTTCCGGCGCGTCGGCCACATCCGGACGTTCCGGCTCCCGGGCGCGGCGCAGGCGGTCAAGGAGCCCAGGCGGTCGGCGATCGGCCTGCTGTACGAGCTGTTCGGGGATGAGGTCCTCGCAATGACGCACCTGCCGCCGATCGCGGCATATTCGGGGGGCGAGGCGCGCGTCCTGACCCGGTTGCTGGCCTCGGGCGTGAACGCGCCGGTGACGTCCAGCGCGGGGCGGCTGTTCGACGCGGTCGCGTCGCTCCTGGGTCTTCGGCACCGCGCGACGTTCGAGGGGCAGGCGGCGATGGACCTGGAATACGCGGCGGACGAGAGGCAAATCCCCCCGTTCCCCCCTTTGTCAAAGGGGGGGCAGGGGGGATTTTTGTCGAGGTGGGCAAGGGGGGATTTAGCGGGTATGGGGGAGCCATACCCCGTTGAGATTGTCGATCGGGACGGCGTGTTCGTACTGGATTGGGAGCCGATGATCCGGGCGATCCTGGACGACGCGGCGCGCGGCGCGTCGGTCGGTCAGCTTTCCGCGGCGTTCCACAACACGTTGGCCGAGATGATGGTCGCGGTCGCCCGACGCGTCGGGCGGGAGCGCGTCGTCCTCAGCGGCGGCTGTTTCCAGAACGCGCGGCTTACCGAGCGCGCGGTCGCGAGGCTCGCCGCCGAGGGATTTCGCCCGTACTGGCACCGGCGGGTTCCGCCGAACGACGGCGGCCTCGCGCTGGGCCAGGTCGTCGCGGCGTGCGCGGGCGCCAATCCCCCTTTGCCCCCCTTGCCCCACTGGGAAAATCCCCCCATCCCCCCTTTGTCAAAAATCCCCCCTGCCCCCCCTTTGACAAAGGGGGGAACGGGGGGATTTGGTTCTGAGCATTGAGGCGACTGCCGTGTGTCTAGGCATTCCGGGTCGGATTCTTGACCTCAACGACGGCGAAGGCGTGGCGCGCGCGGGCCGCGTGGACTTCGGGGGGATCGTGAAAGAGGTCTCGCTCGCCTTCGTCCCCGAGGCGCGCGTCGGGGACTACGTGGTCGTCCACGTCGGGTTCGCGATCGCGCGGCTGGATGAAGCCGAGGCCTCGCGGGTCTTCGAGTACCTCGACGGGATGGGCGAGTTGACCGAGTTGGACGGGGAGACGGGATGAGGTTCGTCGAGGAATACCGCGACGCGGGCGCGGCGCGGGCGTTGGCCCGCGCGATCCGCCGCGTCGTCACGAAGCCGTGGACGCTCATGGAGGTGTGCGGGGGCCAGACGCACGCGATCGTCCGGTTCGGGATCGACCAGCTTCTGCCCGAGGGCGTCACCCTGGTCCACGGCCCCGGCTGCCCCGTCTGCGTGACGCCGATCGCGCTGATCGACGCCGCGATCGAGCTCGCGGCGCGGGATGACGTGATCTTCTGTTCGTTCGGCGACATGCTGCGCGTGCCGGGCTCGACGAAGGATCTGTTCGCGGTCAAGGCGCGGGGCGGCGACGTGCGCATCGTGTACTCGCCGCTCGACGCGCTCAAGCTCGCCCGGTCCCACCCCGACAAACAGATCGTCTTCTTCGCCGTGGGGTTCGAAACCACGGCGCCCGCCAACGCGATGGCGGTGTACCAAGCCCGGCGCGATGGCGTCTCGAATTTTTCCGTGCTCGTCGCACATGTCCTGGTCCCTCCCGCCATCGAGGCGATCCTGTCGTCGCCCGACAACCGGGTGCAGGGGTTCCTGGCGGCGGGCCACGTCTGCGCGGTCATGGGGTACACCGAGTACGAGCCGCTCGCGGCCCGGTATCGTGTGCCGATCGTCGTCACCGGCTTCGAACCCGTCGATATTTTGGAAGGCGTGTACCGGTGCGTCACACAATTGGAGGAGGGAAGGGCGGAGGTGGAGAACCCGTACGCGAGGGCGGTCCGGCGGGACGGCAACGGGGCGGCGCAGGCGATGGTGCGCGAGGTGTTTCAGGTCGAGCGCCGCGCCTGGCGGGGGATCGGGGAGATCCCCGGCAGCGGACTGGCGCTGCGCGGGGAGTACGCCGCCTTCGACGCGGTGCGGCGGTTCGGCCTGGTCGGGGGCGAGGCGGAGGACTCGTCGGAGTGCATCAGCGGCCTCGTCCTGCGCGGCGTCAAGAAGCCGGGCGAGTGTCCGGCGTTCGGCGCGCGGTGCACGCCCGAGCGTCCGCTGGGCGCGCCGATGGTGTCGTCGGAAGGCGCGTGCGCGGCGTATTACCGGTATCGAAGATCACCCCCCACCCTGACCCTCCCCCGCAAGGGGGGAGGGATGGGCAGGGGGGACACGTAGGGGCGAATCTTGTATTCGCCCCGAACCTGGGCGATCACAAGGATCGCCCCTAC